>CANRZD010000081.1 GCA_947644325.1 uncultured Clostridia bacterium | reverse complement strand
TGAATGATTTTGACAGCATCATCAAGCGCATCACCGTGACCCGGCTGGAACCGGGAGACTACACCGGCGAGGACGGCCTTTTGTACTGCGGCAAGTGCCGCACCCCGAAACAGTTTCGCATGGAGGCCCCGCCGTTGGAGGGCCGCTTGCTCCCCCACCCCTGCCGCTGTGAGCAGGAGCGCCTTGACCGGGAGGCGGCGGAGCAGGAGGCCCGCCGTCACCGCCAGACCGTGGCCGACCTGAAACGCAGGGGCTTTACCGACCCAGCTACCTTGTGTGGCCGCATTTCAGCGAAACCAGCACCGAGACGATGGAGGACAAAATCAAGCGGATGCTCCGTGAGGAAGTTCGCCAGATGATGGCGCAGGAGTAAGCGTCGCGCAAGCAGGCCGGGAGCCGTGAGGCCCCCGGCTTTTGCCTTGCTTATTTTTTTATTTCAGTTTCTAAATCACTCAAATCAATATAATGACGGCCAGCAGTAGCGCGAAGCTCTGTTGCAATAAATCCTTTGGTAGAAACAACAACAAACTTTTTGCCCCTGGCTTTTAATAGTTGGAGCGCTCTATCAAAATCACCGTCGCCGCTTACCAAAATTGCTAAGTCATACGAGTCGATTGTATTAAACATATCAAGAACTATTTCAATGTCTAAGTTTGCTTTCCGTTTAGTTATCCCGGTTTTTGTGTCATAAATGGTCTTGATTTGTTTTGTCACAACAGAAAAGCCCATTTCGGGGAGTGCATCAAGAAATCCCTGTTGACGAGAATCGGGGGGAGCATCTTTTCCAATGTAATAAAAGGCATCAGCAATGTCACCGTATGTTTTTTCAAGGTAATCTAATAGTTTTTTGGGATCTGCAAACCAGTTTAATCCGTCTTTCTGCATGAAAAAGAAATTGGCACCATCCAGGAAAACCGATACTCTCATATTTACCTCCTAATATCGACCTTATCATGGTTGACAGCTTTCGGCTTTTAAGTATTTATTATACTCTGAAAATCGAGATATTTCAAGATATTTTCTCTATAATATGCGTGGAAAATTTTATGTTTTTATCTAATATCTTTTTATTTTCTTCAGAATTCAGGATATCCAGATATTCTAGATTTACAAAAAAGTCACATAAACTGCAAGGGCATTACTTCTGCCCCAACCGCCGTCATAATATGAATAAGTACCTTTTTACACAAAAAACTTCCACAAAAAAGAACCGCCTCATTGCATGGCGGGCCCCCAGGGGGTATACTGGGGAGTGGAGGTGACAACACATGGCTAACGAAGACAAAAAAGATTTCAACGCCATGCTGCGCGACAGCAAGGATATGCCCAGGTTCCAGAGGGTGACGGACGAAAAGACCATCGAGAAATACGGCGGGGACAACATGTATTTTGCCCCTCCCCTGTTTTACGACGCCCTCATGCGCCGGGTGCCCTTTGGGAAGCTGACCACCGTAGGGGCGCTGCGGGCGCATCTGGCCCGGGAAAGCGGCGCGGACTTCACAGAGCCCATTACGGCGGGCATCTTCGTGTCCATCGCGGCCTGGGCCAGCTTTCAGCGGAAAGAAGACGAAACGCCCTACTGGCGCACCCTGAAGGCCCAAGGGGAATTAAACCCCAAGTATCCCGGGGGCGTGCTGGCCCAAAAGGAGAAGCTGGAGGCCGAGGGGCACACCGTCGTGGCCCGGGGGCGGAAGAACATTCGGTACTATGTACAAAATTTCGAAGCTGCACTAGTGGAGTTTTGAGGTTCCCAAATCTGCCTTCGGTGATTATAATAGAACAGGTTGTTAGCATAAACCGGAAAGGACGGCCCCTATGAGTGAACCTGTTTCTTACAAGAGCACCCGCATGGCCTGCTACCGCGGCTACATCGTGCAGGGCATCGTCAACAACATAAGCCCGCTGTTTTTCGTGATCTTCCAGAAGGAGTTCGGCATCTCCTACGCCATGATCTCCTCGCTGATCCTCTTTAACTTCGTCACGCAGATCTTAGTGGACCTGCTCTGCGTGCGGTTCGTGGACCGCATGGGCTACCGGGCCGCCGCGGTGATGGCCCATGTGTGCAGCACCCTGGGACTCACGCTCCTGGGGCTTTTGCCCCGGGCCCTGCCCTCGCCTTTTATGGGGCTGGCGGCGGCCACCATCGTCAGCGCTGTGGGCGGCGGCATGATAGAGGTCATCATCAGCCCCATTATCGATTCCCTCCCAAGCGACGCGAAGGACGCCAGAATGAGCCTTCTGCACTCCTTCTACTGCTGGGGCCAGGTGGCGGTGGTGCTGCTGACCACCCTGGCCGTGCGCCTTCTGGGGGAGGGGTTGTGGTGGGCGCTGCCCCTTTTCTGGGCGCTGCTGCCCGCCTACAACTGCGTGGCCTTTGCCACGGTGCCCTTGCGGCCCACGGTGCCCGAGGAGGAGAAATCCCCCCTAAAGGCCCTGTTTTCCTCCGGGGCCTTCCTTACGGCCATGGTGCTGATGCTCTGCGCCGGGGCCTCTGAGCTCTCTATGAGCCAGTGGAGCTCCCTTTTCGCCGAGAAGGCCCTGGGCGTGCCCAAGGTGCTGGGGGACCTGCTGGGGCCCTGCCTGTTCGCGGTGTTCATGGGGCTGGGGCGCACCGTCTACGGCCTGTGGGGGGAAAGGCTTGACCTCAATAAAGCCCTCATGGCCACGGCCGTCCTCTGCGTGGGGTGCTACCTGGGGGCGGCGCTCTTCCCCTTGCCCCTGCTCTCCCTGCTGTGCTGCTCTTTGTGCGGGTTCTCCATCAGCCTCATGTGGCCCGGGGTGCTCAGCCGCACGGCGGCCGCGTACCCAAAGGGCGGCACGGCCATGTTCGGGGTGCTGGCGGTGTGCGGGGACATCGGCTGCTCATTGGGGCCGGCCCTTACGGGGGCTGTCAGCGACCTGGCCCTGGGCCTGGGGTGCCCCGAGCCCCTGGGGCTGAAGGCCGGCATGCTGGCGGCGGGCTTGTTCCCGGCGGTGCTGATACTGTGCCTGGGGCTCTCCCGGCGGTTTACAAAAGAGGGCCCGGTGTGATACAATAAAAGGAACGTATATCCTGGGAGGAATGCAAAATGAAAAAGCCGTATCTGGTGGGCATTGCCGAGGGCACGGCCAGCGGGAAGTCTACCCTGAGCCGCCTGTTGGAGAGAGAGCTTTCGGACCTTAAAGTAAAGACCTTTCACATGGACGATTACTTTAAGCCCGACTCTGTGCGCCCCAAGGCCCGGGCCCATGTGACCGGGGAAATCTACTACGACGACAACTGCCCGGAGACCATCTACGCCGACAGGCTGGAAAAAGATCTGGCCCAGGCCCTGGGGCAGGGCTTTGACCTGATCCTCGTAGAAGGTCTTTTCGCCCTGTGGTACGACTGGCTCTATGAGCAGCTGGACCTAAAAATTTTCATCGACTGCCAGGCCGACGAGCGCATCGTGCGCAGGCTGCGCCGGAACATGGCGGAGCGGGGGCTTTCCTTCGACGAGATCGCCGGGGTGTACCTGGACATGGTGCGCTACCGCCACGACCAGTACATCGAGCCCACCCGGTGGCGGGCGGACCTGATACTCAACGGCTCCGCCCCCTCCCCTCTGGCAAACCGCCTGCTGCTGGAGCACCTGCGCCGGGAAGCGGGGAGGTAGCCTATGGAGACCATCTGGGACCTAAGGCTTGCGTGGCAGGAGTTTTCCGCCGGGCTTTCCGCCTGGGCAAAGGAGTTTTTGGGCAACCTGTTCCTGGCGGCGCTTATCCTGTTCTGCGGGTGGCAGCTGGCGCGCCTTGCGGGCAGGCTCACCAAAAAGGCCATGAGCAAGGGTCCCTTGGACCCTTTGGCCGCCAGCTTCGTGGGGTCCATGGTAAAGGGCGTGGTGCTCATTGTGGCGGGGGTCAGCGCCGTGGCCCAGCTGCAGATCAACATCACCTCCCTGGTAGCCGCCCTGGGCGCTGCCGGGCTCACCGCCAGCTTCGCTTTGCAGGGCAGCCTCTCCAACTTTGTCAGCGGCATGCAGATCATTTTTACCCGCCCCTTCAAAATGGGCGACTACCTTTCCTTCGAGGGGCACGAGGGCACGGTGAAGCGCATCGAGGTCTTATATACCATCTTAGCCACCTTTGACAACAAGGAGATCGTGGTGCCAAATTCCAAGATGACCAGCAGCATCGTGGTGAATTTCACCAGCAACGGCACCCGGCGGCTGGACCTGAGCTATGGGGTATCCTACGGCGCGGACCTGGGCCTGACAAAACAGACCCTGGAAAAGCTGGCCCGGGAGGACCCCCGGGTTCTCAAGGAGCCTGCCCCCATCATTGCCGTGGGGGAATGGAAGGAGAGCTCAGTGACGGTGATGATGAAGCTCTGGTGCGAACAGGGGGACTACTGGCCCCTCTATTTCTCCATGCAGGAAAGGGTGAAGGAGGCCTTTGACCAGGCGGGCGTCCCCATTCCCTTCCCCCAGCTGGACGTGCACCTGGAGCCCCCTACGGAGAAGAAGTGAGCTGGGTGCCCGGGTAGTAATGGGCGAGGATCTCTTTGTAATCGGCCCCCTGCTTTGCCAGGAACACCGCCCCGGCCTGGCTCATGCCCACCCCGTGGCCCCAGCCCCGCACGTGGAAGGTAAGGGAACCCCCCTGGGCCGTCAATGAAAAGCAGGCGCTGCGAAGGGAAAACACCGTGCGCATTTCCACCCCCGTGACCTCTACACCCCCCAGGCGCGCCCTTTTCACCGTGCCCGCGGGGGTGTACTCTATGTCTGTCAGCCACTCTTCGGCCGGGCCGGAAAGGTCCGGCTCTCCCTGGGCGAAGCTGCCGGCGGCGGCCTCCCTGAAGGCCTCTTCTGTGAGGGTGACAGTGCTGGAATAGCCGTCGCTGAGCCTGTCGCCGGGGCTGGCCACCGGCCGCAGGTAGGGGCAGGCTTCCGAAGCGCCGGGGTCCCAGATGTTGGCGGCGGCCTCTGTGCTGCCGGAGGAAATGGCAAAATAGGTGGTAAGGGCGGGCTCTCCCTGCCAGGTGAGAAGCTGCCCCCGCACCTCCTCGACCACCCCCTGCAGCAGGGCCAGGTTCTTGTCATAATCCTCCCCCCAGCGGGCCTGCATGGCGCTTTGGGGCACGTACACCAGCCAGTTTTCGCTGTCGCAGGCGAAGTCCCCGCCGTTGGCCTGGCCGCTGCCCTTTAACCGGGTGTAGTAGGTATAGGCGGCCACGGCCTGGGCCTTTAGGGCCTCTTTGGGGCTGGAAAGGTCCATTTCGCAGGCCACGGCCGCTGTGAGGAATTCATCTGCCGGCACGGTGAGCACCTGGTCCGTGGCCACGTCGTAGAAGGTGAAGGTCTCCTCCTCCCCCTGCTCCCGGGGCAGGGCCGCGCCCTCCAGGAAGTTGGGGAGAAGGCTTTCCGCCGGGCTGGGCGGCAGGGAGGCCTGGGGCGAGGGGCTGGGGGAAGCTTCCCTTTGGGCGGCTTCCTGCTTCTGCGCCCCCAGCCCCCCGGCGGACATGTACACCGCCGCCGGCACCAGGGTATAAACGCCGTACACGGCCAGCAGCACCAGCAGCAGCCTGCGGAAGGGTCTCATAGGGCACACTCCTTTAATTTTACAAATTTCAAGTCAAAAACTTTCAAAAACTGCGGGTATGAATGGGATAAATTCGGAAAAGATGATAAAATTTGCATTTTAGCTGCGGACAAGTTGCAAAAACAATTGACTTCCCTTCCCCAACACGCTAGAATAATAGGACAACAGGAAAACGGTTTTGGGAAGGAGACCAGAATGGATAACAAAGCGAACACCGCCATGCAGGAGCTGTGTGAGGAATACCGCCGTCACAACACCATCTCCAAGGAGGAATACGCCCGCCACCGGGTGAAGCGCGGCCTGCGCAACGAGGACGGCACCGGGGTCATGGCCGGGCTGACCCATGTGTGCAACGTGCACGGGTATCTCATCGACGACGGCGACAAGGTGCCCGACAAGGGCAGGCTCACCTACCGGGGCATCAACATAGAGGACATCGTGGCCGGGTGCGAGGCCGAGGGCCGCTTCGGCTTCGAGGAGGTGGCGTGGCTTCTGATCTTCGGCAAGCTGCCCACCCGGAAGCAGTATGACCGCATGTGCAGCCTGCTCTATGACAACCGGGAGCTGCCCGAGTATTTCCCGGAGGACATGATCATCAAGGCCCCCTCCAAGAACATCATGAACAAGCTGGCCCGGTCGGTGCTGGCCCTTTACTCTTACGACGAGGACCCGGACGACCAGTCGCTGGAAAACAACATGCGCCAGAGCATCGCCCTCATCGCCCGGATGCCCTCCATCATGTCCTACGCCTATCAGGTGAAGCGCCGTCACTTTGACCGGGAGAGCATGTTCTTCCACCCCTACGAGCCCGGCCACTGTACCGCCGAGGCCATCCTGAACGCCCTGCGGCCGGACCGGGCCTTCACCCAGGAGGAGGCAAGGCTTTTGGACCTTTTGATGGTGCTGCACGCCGAGCACGGGGGCGGCAACAACTCCACCTTCACCACCCGGGTGCTCACCTCCGCCGGCACGGACATCTACTCGGCCATCGGGGCGGCGGTGGGGTCCTTAAAGGGCTACCGCCACGGCGGGGCCAACCACCGGGTGCGCATGATGATGGACGACATTATGGAGCACGTGCAGGACTGGGAGGACGAGGAGGAAGTGGCCCGGTATCTGGAGAAGATCCTGCGGGGAGAGGCCGCCGACGGCAGCGGGCTCATCTACGGCATGGGCCACGCCATCTACACCTTGTCCGACCCCCGGGCCGTGATATTGCGGGACAGGGCCCGGGGCCTTGCCAAAGAAAAGGGCTTTGACAAGAAGCTGGCCCTTTATGAGCGCATCGAGAAGCTGTCCCCCCAGGTGTTCCATACCGTCACCAAGAAGGAGAAGGTCATCTGCGCCAATGTGGACTTCTACTCCGGGCTGGTCTACGAGATGCTGGGCATCCCCGAGGACCTCTTTACCCCCATGTTCGCGGTGTCCCGCATCGCCGGGTGGTGCGCCCACCGCATAGAGGAGCTGACCACCGGGGGCCGCATCATGCGGCCGGCCTACCGGGCGCTGCCTGTCCGGCAGACGTACCAGCCCATGGACCAGCGGTAGGGCTTGGCCCTTCTGTAAAAGCTATGGCATTTGTGGGCGGAATATGCTTGTGCTGGGGGCCAAAAGGTGCTATAATAGGAAAATGCCCCGGCGGGGCGAATTTTTGGAAAGGCTGCGAGGTCTTGTTTTATGAATGTTGGCAACGCTCTTAAGGTCCTCTGTGTTGGGTTTGGCGCGGGCATCGTGCTGCGCGTGGTACAAATGCTGTATTTTTTCGATTACTCCACCGGCTTTTACACCGACGGCGGCGTGGTGGCCGGGTGCAGCCTGGGGCTGCCCCTGCTGGCGGCGGTCCTTTCGGGCTTTATGTGCTTTAAGTCCCGCCGGTACTTCGGCGCCTACGTGCCCCGCCGCAACGTGCTGGTGGGCGGCGCGGCCATTGCCTCCGGGCTGGTGCTCATCGTTTCGGCGGTGCTGCAGGGGGTCGATTACCTGGGCTACCTGAAAACCGGCGTCACCGGCTACGATTTCGCTCATCTGCGGCTGCTCCACTTTGCGTTCCTGATTACGTCCCTGCTCTTCGGCTTTCTGCAGATTTACATGTCCGCGGGCTTCTTCACCGGCAGGCGCAACCTGCAGAAGGCCCCGCTGCTCTACCTGATAGCCGTAGCCTGGGGCATGGTGAACCTTATCCTCACCTACGTGTTCTACGCCAAATCCTCCTCCTTTGTGGAGAACTTCTTCTCCGTCATCAGCAGCGCCTCTCTGCTCATGACCCTCTTTTATCTCTGCAAGCTCTTTGCGGGGGTGGACGAGGAAGGGGCCGCCAAGCGGGTCTTTGTCAGCGGGGGGCTGGCGGTGGTGCTCACGGTCACCTACTGCTTCTCGAACCTGGTGCTGATGCTGCTGGGCCGCAAGTACACCGGGGAGATCCCCGCCCCCATCCAGCTTTCCAGCCTGAGCGTGGCGCTCTTTGCCCTTACCTTCCTCATCAATTTCCGCAAGTACAGCCTGCGGCGCACCCCGGAGGAAGCCGCCCGGGAGGAGCGGAAGTTTAAGCCCAACTGACAAAAAGAAAAGGCCGCCGGGGCCCTGTAAGCTCCGGCGGCTGGTTTTTTCGTTTATTTTGTCTCCAGGTTAAACCCGAAGTAGCGGACGGCGTTATTATAGCATATATCTTTAATGAGGGACGTAAGCTTTTCCATGTCCCTGGGGTACTCGCCGTTTTCCACCCAAGAGCCGAAAAGCTCGCAGAGGATGCGCCGGAAGTACTCGTGGCGGGGGTAGGAAAGGAAGCTGCGGGAATCCGTGAGCATGCCCAGGAAGTTGCCCAGAAGGCCCACGTTGGCCAAAGAGGTCATCTGCTTTATCATGCCCGTCTTGTG
>CANRZD010000080.1 GCA_947644325.1 uncultured Clostridia bacterium | reverse complement strand
CCCACCAGGGCGATGACGTTGATATCCGCCTTTACGTTCTTGGCGATCATGCCCAAAAGCGTGCTTTTGCCCACGCCGGAGCCCGCGAAGATGCCCATACGCTGGCCCTTGCCGATGGTGAGAAGGCCGTCTATGGCCTTGACGCCGAATTCCATCCTCTCCCGGATGGGCGGCCGGGAAAGGGGGTTTATGTAAGAGCTGCCGATGCCGTACAGGTCGCCGCCCTCAAAGGGGCCCTTGTCGTCGATGGGCTGGCCCAGGGCGTTGATGATGCGGCCCTTTAAGAACGGCCCCACCCGCATGCGCAGCTGGTGCCCCGTGTTGCGCACGAAGTTCCCCGCAGAGATGCCGGTCATTTCGCTGTAGGGCATCAGAAGGATGCGGTCGCTTTTGAAGCCCACCACCTCCGCCGGGATCTGCCCGCCGGACTCGCCGTTGTAGATGCGGCAGATGTCCCCCACAGCCGCCCGGCTGCCGGAGGCCTCTATGGACATGCCCACGATATTCTCGATTTTCCCGGTGTGGCCGATGGTCTCGGCCTGCTGCACCCGGCGGATGGTCTCTTGAAACATAGGCTATCTCCCGCTGTCCCTTTCGCCGCTGTCCAGCACCCCCCGCAGGTTGTCCAGCTGGGTGGAGACGCTGGCGTCGATGATCTCGTCGGGCATCTCGATGATGCAGGTGCCGGACTCGTCGTCCGCCATGGGTATCACCCGCACCCGGTCGGAAAGGTGGCGCATGGCCTCCGTCAGCTCCGGCACGGTCTGGGCGTTGGTTTTGGCGTCGCAGTCGGCGATATAGATCTGCACCCACTCGCACCGGCGCTTCTTGGCCGTGGCGGCCTCTATCATTCGTATCAGTATATCGCTTGAGCTGCGCAGGCTCACCCGTATCACCTTCTCGGCGACGGTAAGCGCCAGCTCCTTCAAATCGTCCTTGGTCTTTTCCATCAAGAGCTCCCGCTCGATCCGTGCCCCCTCCAGGAAGGCCTTGACCTCCTCCCCCTGCCGGGCCGCGTCCTTTTCCAGCTGCTGCTGGGCCTCTAAACGCCCGGCCGCCAGGCCGTCCTGCAGGCCCTTCTGAAAGCCCTCGGCAGCGGCCTGCTGGCGCAGGTCCTCCAGCTCCCTCTGAGCCTCCTCCCGGGACTCCAGCAGAATCTGCTCCGCCTGCTGCCTAGCGTCGGCCAGTATGGCGTCCGCCTGCACCTGGGCAAAGTCGATGGGGCTGGGCTCGGGCTCTTTGGGTACTTCCCGGGGGGCGGGGGCCGCAATGGGCTCCCCGTCCTCCGCCATTTCCTCCGCAGGCGGGGGCGGGGGAGGCAGCTCCTCCTCCCCGAAGACGGGCAGCTCTTTAGCGTCCGGGAACACATATTTTATGGCGGTCATGTCTGTAAAGCGTTTAAGGATATTAGGCAATGATATCGTCCTTTCCGCCCTTCAGGATAATGATCTCGTTGCGTTCCTCCAGGGTGCGGATGATGTTCACGATGCGCTGCTGGGCCTCGTCCACATCCTTCATGCGCACATTGGTGGTGATCTCCAGGTCGTCCCGGATAGACTCCGCCATACGGGAGGACATATTGGTAAAGAGCTTGTTTGCCACCTCCGAGTTTGCGGCCTTGAGGGACAGAACAAGGTCTCTGGGGTCGCAGTCCCGCAAAAAGCGCTGCACAGAGCGGTCGTCCATGGTGACGATGTCGTCGAACACGAACATGCGCTTGCGGATCTCGTCGGCCAGCACGGCGTCCCGCTCGCTGAGGCCGTCGAAGATGCCCTTCTCGCTGGAGCGGTCCAAATGGTTCATCACATCGGCCACGAAGTCGATGCCGCCCACCTGCACGTGGCTGGCGCTGAAGATGTTGGCAAACCGCTGGGACATTTCGTTTTCAATGATCTTCACGGCGCTCGGGGAGGCGCTGTCCATCTGGGCGATGCGCTGCACCACCTTCAGCTGGGTGTTGGGATCCAGCTGGGCCACCACGCCCGCGGCCTTGTCGGGCTCGATATAGGACAGCACCAGGGCGATGGTCTGGGGCCGCTCGTGCTGCAGGGCGGTAAAGAGGTCCTTCTCCCCGGCCTTGTTCATAAAGGAGAACTCCCGGTTCTTTAAGGACTTCGTGACCTTATCCAGAAGGCTTGAGGCCGACTGGGCCCCGAAGGCCTTCTCCAGCACGGACCGGGCGTACTCCAGCCCGCCCTCGGTGACGGCCTTGTTGGTCATGCACATCTGGTAGAACTCCGTGAGCACGTCCTCGGTGGTGTCCGAATCCAGGAAGCCCAGCTTCGCCACCTCCAGGGTCAGCTGCTCCACGTCCTCCGCGTCCATGAACTGGTAGAGGCCGGAGGCCTTATCCACCCCCAGGGCCACGATGACCGCCGCGGCCTTCTGGGTGCCGTTCATAGCCTCGAAGATGGGCGACGGGGGCCGCCCCGGGTCCATGGCTATGAGCTCTGCAGGGTCCATATGGGGGGAGACCATCTGGGGCTTGGGCGCGGCAGGGGCCGCGGGGGCCTCCGCCAGCTCCAGCTCTTCAATCTCCGGTTCGCCCTTTTTACGCCGGCGCTTCTTCTCGCGCTTGGGCTTTTCCTTTTTGACTTTAGTTTTCCCCGGCATGGTGGTCCTCCTCTCCCTTGAGCCATGTCTTCACCATCTGCGCCGCGATCTCCGGGTTCTGCTCCGCGAATTCGCGCACGCCGCGCCGCAGCTCCATGCTGCGCTCCACATGGACTTCCATGATATCCGCGCCTTCCGGCTCCGGCTCGGGCTCCGGCGCCACCGCGTCGGCTATGGCGTCAGGCATAATGGCCATGACAGGGGCTTCCTCCAGCACGGCCTGGTTCTTCTTTTTCCGCAGCAGAAGCACCATGAAGAAGAGCACCATGAACAGTAAGAGTCCCGCCGCCAGGGCGTACAGCACCCAGTCGGGCACAATGCTGAGAATGCCCACAGGGCCCACCGCGGGCTCCTCGCCGCCCTGGGAGTCCGGCTTATAGAAGGGATGGTTGATGATGGAGATCTTCTCCGCCTGCTGGTTGGCGGGTATGCCCGCCGCCCGGCCCACGTGGGACAAAAGGGCGTCGGCGTCCGCCAGATTGGGCACGTCGCTGTTGATGGTCACCGACACCATCACGTCGCTGATGGTGCCCGCCATGCGCTCCCGCTGGGTGTGCAGGGTGTCTACCAGGTAGTCCTTCTCTCCTTCCGCGTGCAGCTCCTTTTCCGTGCCGTCCACGGGGGCCTCCTCCACGTAGGTATTGAGGTCCGAGTTTATCCCCGTACCCACCACGCCGCCGGTGGCCTCGTCATCCCGCACGATAGTGCCCGCCCAGATCTTCTTGCCTACGATACCTTCACCGTTGGTGCTGCCATCGTTTGCCCAGTCGGGCAGGGTGTATTTGGTTTCGTCTTCATAGGCGGTGCTCATTTCCACAGACGTATTCACGCCCACGGAGACATTGCCCTCGCCGAACATGGGGGTCAGCACCGCCAGCACGCTTTTGCGTATCTTATTGTTGATCTGCTCCTCCAGGGCGTACTGCACGTCCGAGGAGGTGGCGTTGTCGTCTTCCAGGTCCGCACCGTCGTATGTATTGCCCAGGCTGTCCACAATGGTCACCTGTTCGATCTCCAGCCCCTGCATGCTGCGGCTGACTAAAGACCGGATGGCAATCACCAGCTTCTTGCTGATTTCCTCGTCGCCCCGCATGGTCACCGTCACCGAGGCCGAGGCTTTCAGCACATCGTCCTGCCCCAGCACGTACCGGCGGTCCTCCCCGGGGGTGAGGATGACCTTTGCGTCCTTCACGCCCTCCAGGCAGCGGATGGTGGCCCCCAGGCGGTCCTGCAGGTCGTAAAGCTGCATGGTGGCCCTGTCGGACTCTGTAGACAGGGAGCCGATGTTATTCAGGTACGTCTCATACCCAAAGCCCGACTCCGGATACCCCTCCATCAGCAAAGCCGCTTTCAGAGAGGGCTCCTGCTCTTTTCGGACCAGGATCGTGTCGTTCCCCTGTATTTTGTAGTCCGTGACCTCGGCGCTTGCCAGGTACGTGGTCACCGACTGCATATCTTCCTGGGTAAGCTCCGTGAACAGCACGGCCCAGGGGTTTTTGGAGTTCTGCACGGACACGAATATAATGATGCCCGCCACCACCAGCACTACCGCAGCGATGATGAACCACAGCTTTTTCCCCAGCTTCCCCAGGAAGCCTTTTGTTTTTGATGCAATATCTTTTGCTTTCTCTCCCACGGGCACTACCTCCACTCAGGCCCCACGGCCCGCGTACTTACAGACTGATGCGCATCAGCTCGTTAAAAGCCTCCAGGCCCTTGTTGCGCAGCTGCACCATGAGGCTTACGGACATCTCATACTTGCTTGTGGCGATCTGCAGCTCCGCGGGGTTATCCAGCTGGCCGGTAGCCAGCAGGTACTGGGCGTGGGCCTTCTGCTCGTCGGTCTGCCGCACAGCCTCTACGGCCGCGCCGAAAATATCCGAAAAGGCCGCGCCGGGCTTCTTTTCGACGCTTTCCTCGCCGGTCCCGATGGTCTTAAGGGGCATGGTCTCCCACAAGGGGGAGATGGGCTTTATGACGTTTGGTTCCCATAATGGGGAGATGGGCGTGATGGCGTTCATTTCTTCTGTACCCTCTTTCTATTTTATACCCAAAGTAGAATATGTCAACATAAAATTTGGATTTTCTCAAAGAAAAACCTTACCGCCCAATCTCCAGCCCCCGGGAGACAACGGTCTTCAGGGTGTTGAAGGCGGTCACGTTGGCGGAGTAGGCCTGGGTGGCGGCCATGGCGTCGGTGATTTCCTTTACCAGGGTGATGTTGGGCAGCTGGAGATAGCCGTCCTCGTCGGCGTCCGGGTGGGTGGGGTCGTAGGCGATCTGGAAGGGCGCGTCGGTGTCCTCGCCGATTTCCACCACGCGCACGCCCCCGGCCTTCTCATACCCCCGGTTGGAGGCCCCCGAAAGCCGGGCCATGATCATGCGGAACTGGTCCTTGCCGCTTTCCGCCACGAAGGTGATGGTCTTCCGGCGGTAGGGGCCGTCCCCGTTTTCTGTTCTTGTGGTGTTTATGTTGGTGATGTTCTCCGAGATCACGTCCATGCGCAGCTGCTGGGCGGTCAGGCCGGAGCCCACTATGTTCATGGTGCCTAAAAAAGCCATATGTAGTTTCCCCCTGTTTCTTATCCGTTGATAGCCGTGCGCAGGGCGTTGAGCTCGCTGGAAATGCTCTGGTACACGTACTGCATCTGGTAGGCGTTGCGCATAAGCTCTACCATCTGTTCGGTGGTATTGACGCCGTTGTCGTCCATGCGCACCGCTTCCTCGGGTTCCTCCACCCGCCAGCTCACGCTTTCGATGGCCTTGCGCATGGCAGGCTGGGTGCCGCTGCCTTCCCGCTTGCGGTCGGCGGCCTGCAGGGCCTCTTGGAAAGATTCCTCGAATAAAATATTCTTCTGCTTATAATACGGCGTCTCGGCGTTGGATATGTTGTCTAGTATCGCCGCCTGCTTAGCCCACAGGAAGCTCATGGACTTTTCCATCATGCGCAGGCTATTTGGTGTTAGACTGACCACAAAGAACCCCTCCTCAACAATATATAGTATAAAGTGTATATTTTGTACATGGAATCATGTGCATTTTCCCTACAAATTTTGCTGTTTGCGCAGGTGCTTTTTTTACAGACTACATTATAGCACACTTCTTGTCCTTGTTCAAGACCCAATATTTTCTTAAAATTGACATAAATTTGGGGCCGGGCGTATAGCCCCCGGCCCCGTGCGCACGCGCCGTTTAATTTTTCCCTCCCAGGTCCAGCCTGATGATGGTGTCCGAATTTACGTCCAGCTGGTACAAGGCGCTGCCGTCCCGGGCATACAGGTAGGTGCCCAGGGGGGTGTTGGTGTCCGTCTGGTTGTTCCCGTACACTGTCACCTCCAGGCAGGGCACGCCGTCTACGGGCACGCTGCCCTGCTGGTGGAACACCTCGTATTCCTGCAGGCTGTTCCCCTCCAGCCCCAGCACCTGGGGGCTCAGGGATTTGAAGCGCTCCACGGTCTCCTCTACCGTCATGACCTCCAGCTCGCTTTCCGCTTCCTCCAGCTGGCTCAACGCGCTCTCCGCCAGGGTCCCCGCAGAGGAAGTCCCTTCCTCCCCGCCGCCGCAGGCCGTAAGGCCCAAAAGCAGCAGCACCCCGGCAAACACCGCGCAAATCCGTCTCATGCCTATTCCTCCTTGCCATATTCGCGAAATCGTTTCTATTATACCACGATTTCCTCTTTATGGCAATGGCGGTTCGCTATACTTTATTATCACATCATCCATATTTTTTAGCACTTGCGTAAAAGCCCCGGGCTCCCCGTTGATGAGCAGCTCCACCGGCCTCTCCAGATTGTCGAAGTCCAGGCCCGAGTATTCCAGCACGTCCATCAGGTAATAGTCGCCCCCCTGGGGCTTGGGCGGCAGGCGCAGGGGCCCGCCGTTCAGTTGAATGCGCAATGCCCCGGGCCCTCCCCCGCCGAACTCCATCTGCCCGGCCAGCTCCTCCCGCTTGGGGGGCTCGGGCTTTATGGGCTCAGGCTTGGGGGCTTCAGAATGTACGGGCTTTCTCACAGCCTTCGCAACGGGCTTTTCCTCCGGGGGAGCTTCCTCCGCCGGGGCCACGGGCGCGGGCTCCGGCTGGGGGGCGGGGGCCGGGCGGGGGCGCTTCTTTGCCGGGGGCTTCGGGCCGGGGATGGCCTCTACCACGTCCCCCTGGGCAAGGGCGTAGCCCAGGTCCTCCACCACGCCGTTTACCATGGCCCCGGAGAACCCGTCCCCCAAAAGCTCGCCCAGGGTACACCTGGCCTGCGCCCCGGACACCGCCGGGGTGAACTCGATGCGGTCCCCGGCGTGCACCACGTCAGAGAGGGCGGCCGTTTCCCCGTTTAAGAGCATCCGGGCCTCTGTCCCCGGGGCCCCCCGGAAGAACTTCCGCTGGCCGTTTAAGGTCACCGTCAGGTTGGCGCCGGTGTGGCCGATCATGTCCCCGTAATGGAAGCCGTTCATCAAGAGCACGTCCCGCAGGGTGAGCAGGCCGCTGCGGAAGAGCTTGGCGGGCCCGCCGTTTAAGGTTATCATGTAGCTGTCGTTTATCATCCCCAGCGCCGCCGACACCGCGATGCCCAGGGGCGTGGCGTACTCCGGGTCGCTGAGCTCCAGCTCGTCCGCGTAGGCGCTCACTTCAAAGTGCCGGCCGGCCAGGGCCACCCGGCCCTCGCTCATCTCCAGGGCCTCGGCCACAAGCCCGGGCAGCCCCTGGAGCTTTGCGCCGCCCCCGGCCAAAAACACCGCCGAGGGCGTGCCGCCGTTTATCTCCACCGCCTTAGAGGCGATCTCTTTGGCAAGGCGCTGGGCCGCGGGCTGGGCAAGCTTCCACAAGTCCTCGGGCTTCGCCTCGTGCTTCAGGCCCAGGATGTCCGAATAGGGCTGGGCCTCTTTGCTGCCGATAGAAAGCTTCAGCCGCTCGGCGGTCTTGAAGTCTACCAGCAGGCCCTTCATCAGCGCCTCGGTCACTTCGTCCCCGGCGATGGTGGCCATGGTGTAGCCAACGACGCTCCCCTCCCGGCACACCGCCAGGTCAGAGGTACCCGCCCCGATGTCCGCCAGCACCAGATTGAGAAGCCTGATGTCCTCGGGGATGCAGGCATTGAGGGAGGCGATGGGCTCCAGGGTGAGGCTCGCCACCTCCAGGCCCAGCCGCCCCACTACGGCGTAGAGGCTCTCCACCACCCCGCAGGGCAGGAAGGTGGCCACCACCTCCGTCTCGAACCGGCGGCCCCGGTGGCCCATGAGGTTTGCCATGGGGTAGCCGTCCAGCACATACTGCCGGGCGGTGTAGCCTACCATATAAAAGCGGTCGTGGGTGTCCTTCTGGGCGCTGAGCTCCTCCTCGGCGGCCGACACGGCCCCGGCCTCCAGCTGGCCCAGAAGGTCGCCGTCCGCCACCCGCAGGTCCTCGAATTCCAGGGAGAACCGCGCCCCCTGGGACCGCAGGGCCCGGCCGGCCGCGGCCACGCACACCCGCTTCAGCTGCAGGCCTGTCTTCTGCTCCAGGCGGCTGAGTACAGCCTTTGCCACCTTTGCCACCTGCTCTATCTCCACGATCTGCCCATCCAGCATGGCCCTGCGGCCATGCTCCTCTTTTTCTGCCGCCTGCACGTGGAAGCGGCCCTTCTCCGCCCGGCCTACCATGCCGATTATGCTGCGGGTGCCTATATCCAGCGCGAAAATCGTCTCTGCGTCCTGTTTTTGGGGCACGGCGTTTCACCTTCCTCGGTTTTCTCTCCGGTTTCCCGGGCTCTTTGTGGGACAAAGCCGGGCAAGCCCCAAAGGGCCGTCCGGCTCTGTCGTGTACGGTCTAGGCCAAGGCCGAAGGCCCCGGCTTAATATTTGTCGTCGTAGTAGCTGCCGCCCCCGTTATAGGCGGGCTCGGCAGCGGGGGCCTTCTGGGCTGCAGGGGCCGGGGCAGCGCTTTCAGAGAAGTCGCGCAGGGTGAACTTCGCCATGAGCTGCTTCATGAGCTGGGCCTGGCTGGAGAGCTCCTCGCTGGCAGCGGCGCTCTGCTCGCTGGTGGCGGAGTTGTTCTGCACCACGGCGCTGATCTGGTCGATGCCCTCGCGGATCTGCTCGATGGACTCAGCCTGCTGCTGGCTGGCGTCGGCCACGTCGCCCATCTTGGCGACGGCAGAGTTTACCAGCTCCACTGTCTTCTCCAGGGCCTCAGAAACGTCGGCCACGTAGGTGCTGCCCTTCTGCACGGCGGTAATGGCGTTCTCGATGCGGGCCTTGGTGGCCTTGGAGGCCTCGTCGGACTTGGAGGCCAGCTGGCGCACTTCGTCGGCCACGACGGCGAAGCCTTTACCGGCAGAGCCGGCGCGGGCGGCCTCTACGGCGGCGTTCAGGGCCAGGATGTTGGTCTGGAAAGCGATGTTCGAAATGGTGTCGTTGATCTCCCGGACCTCTTCGGCCGCAGTCTTGAT
>CANRZD010000079.1 GCA_947644325.1 uncultured Clostridia bacterium | reverse complement strand
GCCGTTTATAAGGTTGTTTACAAATGACAAGAATACCACCTCGAAGCTTCAAAAGAGAGTAAGGGAGATAGTGCAATAAGAGGGCTGCCGAACCGGGTCAGCCCTCTTGCGCGCTATTTTGGTTGTGAAAACAGATCTGTGAAAAGGCTTAGTCCAGGCCCACGTAGGCGCCGTCCTTGATGACCATGCCCTTGGGGGACTTGCTCACGGCGCCGGTCTCGTCCCAGGTCATGCCCTCGCCGGTGAGGCCGTCGTAGGTGAAGTCAGAGCTTGTGAACTTTCCTATGAGCTTGTCGCACAGGTCAGAGGCGGAGACGCCTTCGGCCACTTCCTCGTCCTTTAAGGCGTTGTAGATGGACCACACGCAGTCGTAGGCGTCGGCGGCGAACTGGTTGGGCACATCGCCGAACTGCTCCTTATAGGTGCTGACAAACTTGCTGGTGGCCTCGTCCTCGCTGTCGGCGTTAAAGGGGGTCAGCAGCATGACGCCCTCTGCCAGCTTCGTGTCAAAGCCCTTCAGGGTCAGGATGCCGTCCATGCCGTCCACCCCGAACCACTGGGGCTTGTAGCCTACAGAGTCGGCCTGGATGAGGATCATAGAGGCGGCCTCGTAGTACATGGGCAGGAACACCAGGTCCGCGCCGTTGTCCTTGGCGTCGGCGATCTGCACGGAGAAGTCCGTGGAGGTGTCGTCGGTGAAAGTGGTGGTGGAGACGATCTCGATGTTCAGCTCCTGGGCCTTGGCCGCAAAGGAGTTATAGATGCCGGTAGAGTACACGTCATCGTTCTTATAGATGACGGCGACCTTTTCGCCCAGCTTCTGGTCGTAGATATACTGGGCCGAGGCGGAGCCCTGGTTGGGGTCCACAAAGCACATCTGGAAGACATTGTCCTTGCGGGGGATCTCCACGGTCTCGGTCAGGGGGTTCTCCACGCCGCCCAGCACGTCCGTAGAGGAGGCGGAGGGGGTCAGGAAGAAGATGTGGTCGCTGTTTGCCTCGGTAGAGGTGGCCACGGCGGGCTTGGAAGTGACAGAGCCCAGGAAAACCTGCATGCCCCAGTCCTTCAGGGTGTTGTAGGCAGTGACGGCCTTCTCGGGGTCGTGCACGTCGTCCTCATACCGCAGCTCGAACTGCAGGCCGCCCAGGGCGTTGATCTCGTCCACGGCGATCTGGGCGCCGTTTTTGGCCGCGTTGCCGTAAATGGCCGCGCCGCCGGTCAGGGGGCCGGTGCCGCCGATCTTGATGGCAGCGCCGCTGCCGGTGGGCTCGCCGCCCTCCGCGGAAGCCGTAGACGCTGTGGAGGCCGCGGAACTGCTGTCGCTGCCGCCGCAGGCGCTCAGGCACGCGCAGACCATCAGAAGGCAGAGGGCCATTGCCAGGAATCTCTTCATCATTTTCTATCACCTTTCCTTTATTCAGAGCGGAGCACAGACGCTAAATGCAGGATTCAAAACCGCAAATTGCATTTACGAGCTCCTTGTGACAATAATTATACTCACATCATCCCGGGCTGGCAATAGGGAAATTGCACAAATGTGTGCCAACAGGAAAAAGCCGTTTTTGCAGTTTTGAAGGGGGAAAACTGCGTCTCCCTTGCATTCTCCGGGCCCCTGTGCTATGATAGGCGGGGGGAGGTCTTTTTATTATGAAGCTTTTGCAGCAAAGAGCCACATCGGCCTATCTGGGGGCGCTTTTGACGGTGTTCCTGTTTTTCTGCGGGTTCGAGGGGTACGCGGGCATCACCCCCCCCCAAGTTCCGCCTGTTTTGCGCCCTCAGCGGCCTCTATCTTGCCGTCATGGCGGTGACAGCCCTCTATAGGCTTTTCACCCGCGACATAGGGCCCGTAAGGGAGGCCCTTCGCCGTTCCAGCTGGGCCCAGCGGGCGGCTGTCCTTTATATGGGGGTCACCTGGGCGTCGGCCCTGTGCTCGCCCTATTGGCCCCAGACGCTTCTGGGCGTCAGCCGCTATGAAGGGGCCCTGACCCTGACCCTTTACGGGCTCATCTTCCTGCTCGTGTCCTTGTACGGCCGGGCCGGGCGGTGGATGCTGTGGATGCTGGCAGGCGCGCTGACGCTGTTTAGCACCTTGTGCCTTGTGCAGATGGCGGGCCTTGACCCCCTGGGCCTGTACCCCCCGGGCTTCACCTATCTGGACGCGGGCAGGGCCTACGCCGGAGCGTACCTTGGCACCCTGGGCAATGTTGACCTGGTGGCGGCCTTTTTGAGCCTTGTGATCCCCATTCTGCTGTACGCCCTTCTACGGGGCAGGGGCCGGGGGCGGCTTCTGCTGCTAATACCCCTGGGGCTCTCCCTGTGGGCGGCGGTGCGGATGGGCGTCTCCGCCGGGTACCTGGGGGTGGGGGCCGGGTGCGTGCTGGCCTTCCCGGTCGCAGGGCTCACAAAGAAAAAACACCGGGCCCTGGCCGGGTGCGTCCTGCTGGGGGCGGCGGTCCTGGCCTTTCTCACGGTGTTTTTCTTCGATTTCGGCGCGGGGATGCTCCACGAGGCCCACGCCCTTTTACATGGGGAGGCGCAGGGGAACTTCGGCTCGGGCCGGGTGCACATCTGGCGGGAGGTTCTGAAGGCCCTGCCCGGCCACACCCTTCTGGGGGCGGGGCCCGACACCATGCTTTTAGGGGGCCTTACGCCCTTTACCCGCACAGACCCGGTGCTGGGCACCCTCGTAAGCCGCATAGACGTGGCCCACAACGAATACCTGAACATCCTGTACCACCAGGGCCCCGGGGCGCTTTTGGCGTACCTTGCCCTGCTGGCAAGCTTATTCTGCCGCTGGCTGCGCGCCGCCCCCGAAGACGGCACGACCGCCGCCCTGGGGGCCGGCGCGCTGGGGTACTGCGTGCAGGCCTTTTTCGGGTTCAGCATGTGTTTGACGGCGCCTTTCTTCTGGGCGGCCCTGGGGCTTCTGGAAAGCCGCCTTTCTTACAGGCCCTGCTCCTCCACGAACTTATAGAAATCCTTCTCCGCCCCGGCGTCCTGCGGCCGGATGGTGCCCACGCTCTGGGCGTAGAGGGTGAATTCCTCCTGGCCGTCCAGGCCGAAGGTCTCGTCGCACAGCTTCTGGTCATAGGCCCCGATGCCGCAGGTGCCAAGCCCTAAGGCCGCGCAGGAAAGATACAGGTTTTCCCCCACGTGGCCCAGATCCGCCATGATCATCCGGTGGGAGAAGACCCCGTAGCGCCACTCGCTGCGGTAGGGCACGAAGGACCAGTAGAACACGGCGTCGGCCTTGGCGGCCCAGCCCTGGCCGCAGAGGGACTTGCCCATAAGGGCCCGCAGGGCTTCCTTGTCCTCCATGGGGGAGAGCAGCTCCAGCTGGTGGGTCATGGGCAGGTAGTGGTAGGCCCCGGGGACAAGGCCCTCTACCTTCTGCACCAGCAGGTAGCACTCGAAGGGGTGCCGGGCCCCGCCGCAGGGCACGGTGCGCAGGGTGGCGTAAGACTTGCCCCGTATCTCCTTGACCCCCTGGGTCAGCCACAGCATGTAGGAAAGCTCTAAAAGGCTCATCCCCTCCTGGGTGTACACCCGTGAGCTCTTGCGCTTCATGACCACGGTGAAGAAGTCCTCGTCCTTGTGTAAGCTCTCAAAGGCCCGGGGCAGGTCGATGGGGGCGTCTGTCATGGCGGCCTTCACCAAAGGCGGCTGGGGCAGCTTCTTTTCCTGGTCTGTAAGATAATCCGCCGTGGCCGGGTCGTCCTCCGGCCGGGCTTTAAGGAAATTGCGGCCCCGCTCCATCCATTCCTGTACCGTTCTTTCATCCATGGAAATCCCTCCTAAAAATCATTTCAAATCTATTATAAACCATCCCGGGGCGGTTGACAAGAACGGAAAGATGGTTTATAATAAAGACAGAAAAAGCAGAGCCTGCCGATAGACGGTTGGCCAGTTTTGGATTGCTTTATGTGAAAGTAACCGCATCCTGAGTCGGGGCGGTTACTTTTTTCATGTCTTTACTTGGACGAAATGCAACAACTTTCGCCGCCCCCTCGACAAATGCCCGCCCATCTGCTATACTTTAAGGCGTTACTATCATAAATGGAGGGGATAGGATGGAGAAAAGCCAATGGCCCTATGAAAACCGCGCGGGCTGTGTCACCCGCCTGCAGGCGGACGTGCTGGTGCTGGGGGGCGGCGTGGCCGGGTGCATGGCCGCGGCCCAGGCGGCAAGGCGGGGGCAGAGCGTCATCCTGGTGGAAAAGGGCGCGGCAAAGCGCAGCGGGGCCGGGGGCTCCGGGTGCGACCACTGGGAGTCGGCGGCCACGAACCCCTGTTCTACCGTGAGCCCGGAGGCCCTTTTGAAGGCCATGATGGATGACAACGACGGCTACAACAACGCCATCTCCCACTACATCGAGTGCCGGGAGGGCTGGGACGCCCTGCTGGACATCGAGCGCATGGGCGGCAAGATTCGGGACACGGAGGACGAGTTCAAGGGCGCGGCCTTCCGGGATGAGAAAACAAAGCTGATGTTCGCCTACGACTACAAGAGCCGGGTGACCCTGCGCATCTGGGGCGCCACCTTTAAGCCCGCCATGGCCGCGGCCTGCCGGAAATTGGGCGTGCGGGTCTTCGACCGGGTCATGGCCACGACCCTGCTCACGGAAGGGGGCCGCCAGGGGGGCCGGTGCGTGGGGGCCGCGGGCTTCCACACCCGCACCGGGGAGTTCTTCGTGTTCTCCGCCAAGGCCGTTATCATGGCCATGTCCCGGCCAGCCAGGGTGTGGCTCTTTTCCTCGGGGCACCCGGGGCTGTGCGAGTTCCGCCCCCTGCAGTGCGCCGGAGACGGCCACGCCATGGGCTGGCGGGCTGGGGCGGAGTTCAACATGATGGAAAAGTCCGTGCAGGCCGAGTTTTCGGCGGCGGGGCGGTCCTTCCCGCCCTACAGCACCGGCAACAACCACAACACCTGGTACGCCGCCTCCCTTATAGACGCTGCGGGCCGGAAGATCCCCTACGCCGACCGGGACGGCCGCCTCCTAAAGACCGTGGAGGAGCGCTACCTGCCCGCCCCGGGCCAGGATTTCTTCTTAAAGGGCGGGGCCGTCACCCAGGCAAAGTATGAGTTTGAGGGGCCGGAGACCCTGCCCTATGAAGAGCTTAAAAAGCAGGGCTACCGCCTGGCCTTCTACGCCGACCTCTCCGACCTGCCGGAGCTGGAGCGAAAAGTCATCTGGGGCATGATGGTGGGCCAGGAGGGCAAGACCCAGGTGCCCGTGTACCAAAACTTCACCGAAGCGGGCTTTGACCCCCGGCGCCACGTGCTGCAGTGCTACGGCACAGGCTGGCAGAGCGCCCAGTTTTTGCCTAAGGAGCGCCAGCTTTTCGGCCTGCCCGGGGGCTTCATGAACGACTGGGACCTGATGACGAACCTGCCGGGGCTCTTTGTGGCGGGGGACGCCCTCTTTGCCTCGGACTGCTACGGCCACGCGGCGGCCACGGGCTCTTACGCCGGGCGCAAGGCGGCGGCCTACGCCCGGAAAAACCAGCGCCTCCCCCTGTGTGAGGAGCAGATAGAAGCGGAAAAGCGGCGGGTGTACGCGCCCCTTTCCGCCGACCCCCGGGAGGGCGTCAGCTGGAAGGAGTTAAACGAAGCCATCGCCAAAGCCATGCAGAACTACTGCGGAGAACAGAAGCGGGACGAGCTGCTGCTCTCCGGGGTGGAGCTTCTGGAGCGCTATGAGCGGGAGGTAATACCCAAAGCCTTTGCCGCGAACCCCCACGAGCTCACCCGGCTTTTAGAGGTGTTTGACATCCTCACCGTGGCGCAGGTCATCCTGCAGGCGTGTTTGAGCCGCCGGCAGTCCTGCGAAAAGCTGGAGTTCTACCGCCCGGACGGGGACGGGGCGGAGCCCGCGCCCTTTATCTGCCTGCGCCAGGAAGGTGGCCGGGTCCTGCGGCGGCAGGTGCCCCTGGACTACGCCGGGGACGTAAAGGAAAATTACGAGAAGCACAACCGGGATTATATAGAAGAAAAGGAGGCGGCCCTATGAGCGAGTTCCTCTTTCGGCAGACGCCCCCGGCGGAGCCCATACAGTTTGACGGGGAAAAGTGTACAAACTGCGGGCGGTGCCTGGAGGTTTGCATGATCGACGTGATGCTGCCCGGGGAAAAGCACCCCATAGCCGCCTACCCCGACGAGTGCTGGTACTGCGGCTGCTGCGTCATGGAGTGCCCGGAGGGGGCCATCCGCCTGCGTCACCCGCTGATGAACCAGACGAGATGGGTGGAAAAGGCGAGCCTCTTAAAGAAAGAAAAGGAGTGAAAACCTTTGGAAAACTACGAGCTATTAAAAGAGCTGACCCAGGCCTTCGGGGTCTCGGGCCGGGAGAGGAGGGTGCGGGAGATCATCCTGCGGGAGCTTTCCGGCCTGTGCGACGAGGTAAAGGTTGACGCCATCGGCAACGTGATTGCCCTGAAAAAGGGCCGCGGGGGCCCAGAGGGCAAGCGCGTCATGCTGTGCGCCCACATGGACGAGATCGGCATGCAGGTGAAGAAAATTTTCCCGGACGGGCGGCTGCAGATGTGCCGGGTGGGCTGGGTGTGGACCAGCGCCCTGTACCACGACCAGGTGGTGTTCCAGAACGGAACCATTGGCGTGGTGGGCTGCGCGGACATAGAGGGGGCCAAAAACGACTGCGGCAAGCTCTATGTGGACATCGGCTGCACAACAAAAGAAGACGCGGAAAAGTACGTGCAGGTAGGCGACTACTGCGGCTTCGTGGGCCCCTGGTATGAGCTGCAGAACGGCCGCATCAGCGCCAAAAGCCTGGACGACCGGGCCGGGTGCTTCCTTCTGCTGGAGGCCCTAAGGCGCAATAAAGGAGAGGGGCCCAACGACGTGTACTACGTCTTCTCTGTGCAGGAGGAGGTGGGGTGCCGGGGCTCAAAAACGGCGGCACAGCAGATAAGGCCCGACATGGGCGTCTCTGTGGACGTGACCCCCGACCACTTCTACCCCTGCGATTTGGAGGGCTCCAGCGCCGTGGGGGAGGGCATCAGCGTCACCCTGGGGGACCCCAGCGCCATGCTGGACGAGTATCTGGTGGAGGAGATGCTCAGCTGCTGTGAGGAAAAGGGCATCAAGTACCAGCGGGGCGTCATGGACCGGGGCGGTACCGACGCCTCCAGCATGAACCTTTCCGGCGCCGGGGTGCGGGTGGCGGGCATCGCTTTAGTGGACCGCTACCCCCACAGCAAGTGCTCGGTCATTTCGAAAGACGACCTGCGGGCGGGCATCGAGCTTGTCCACCACTACACCCACCGGGTGTTTGCGTTTTGAGGAAAAGGGCCTTCGGGGTGCGCCGGAGGCTCTTTTCTCTGCCAAAAGCCAGAACAAAAATTCGGAAAACCTCTTGATTTTCCAGAACATTTGTTTTATAATAGGGGCATGAAGTTTCTCAGAGGAAGGAGGGGCCGCAGTGGAAAATGGCATTTTGCATGTGGACATGAATAACTTCTACGCCTCCGTAGAGTGCCTTTTCGCCCCGGAGCTGCGGGACGTGCCCATGGCCGTGGCCGGGGACGAAAAGAGCCGCCACGGCATCATCCTGGCGAAGAACATGCTGGCAAAGGAAAAGGGCGTGAAGACCGCCGAGCCTATCTGGCAGGCCAGGCGCAAGTGCCCGGGCCTGCGGCTGGTGCCGCCCCACCACGAGCGGTACGCCCATTACTCGCGCCTGGCAAAGGAGATATACAGCCGCTACACCGACCGGGTGGAGAGCTTCAGCCTGGACGAGTGCTGGCTGGACGTGTACGGCAGCGAAAGCCTTTTCGGGGACGGGGAGGAGATCGCCCAGAAGATACGCAGGCAGGTGAAGGAGGAGCTGGGCCTGACGGTCTCCATCGGCGTTTCCTTCAATAAGGTCTTCGCGAAACTGGGCAGCGACTACAAGAAGCCCGACGCGGTCACCGTGTTCGGGCGGGACTCCATGGAGTCCGTCATCTGGAAGATGCCCTGCGACGTGCTGCTTTTGGTGGGCCCCCGCACCCAGAAGACCCTGGAGAAGTTCGGCCTGCACACGGTGGGGGACATCGCCCGCATGGCCCCTGAGGCTTTGGAACGGATGCTGGGCAAGCAGGGGGCCGCCCTGTGGAAATACGCCAACGGCCTGGACGATTCCCCGGTGGCCGTGCTGGGGGAGGAGGCCCAGGTGAAGACCATCGGCAACAGCACCACCCTGCCCCATGACATCACCACCGAAGCGGAAGTGCGTGGGGCCCTCTTGGACCTGGCGGAGACCGTGGCCGCCCGCCTGCGTAAACACGGGGTAAAGGCCGGGGAGGTGCAGCTCACCGTGCGAAACGCCAATTTCGAGGAATACCAGCGGCAGCGGCGCGTCTCGCCCCCGGTGTGTGACTGCCAGTCCCTGTACCGGGCGGCGCTGGAGCTCTACCACGCCGAAAACAAGCGCTGGGCCATCCGGCTTCTGGGGCTGCGGGCAGGGCATCTGACCGGAGCCGGGGAGCAGCAGCTGAGCCTCTTTTCCCAGGAGGAGGGATTGGAGCGCCGGGAGCAGCTGGAGGAGGCCGTGGACCGGGTGCGGGCCCGGTTCGGGAAGGACAGCGTGAGCCGGGCCATGGGCCTTAAAAGGGGGGAGAAGCCGTGAATCTCATGGAAAAGCTGGAAATACTCACCGACGCCGCCAAGTACGACGTGGCCTGCACCTCCAGCGGGGTGGACCGCCCCGGGGTGCCGGGGCAGCTGGGCAACGCCGTGAAGGCGGGCATCTGCCACAGCTTCGCGGCGGACGGGCGGTGCATTTCCCTCTTAAAGGTGCTCATGAGCAACGACTGCACCTTCGACTGCACCTACTGCGTGAACCGCCGCAGCCAGGACGGCCGGCGGGCCACCTTCACCCCGGAGGAGCTGTGCAGGCTCACCATCGAGTTCTACCGGCGCAACTATATCGAGGGGCTGTTTCTCTCCTCCGGAGTCCTCCGGGACCCGGACTACACCATGGAGCGGATGATCCGGGTGCTGGACCTGCTGCGCAACACCCACCGCTTTAACGGCTACATCCACGCCAAGACCATCCCCGGAGCCTCCCCGGAGCTGGTGGAGCGGCTGGGGATGCTGGCGGACCGGCTCAGCGTCAACATCGAGCTGCCCTCGGAGGCGGGCCTGAAGGTCCTGGCCCCCAACAAGACCAGGTCCGCCATCCTTCGGCCTATGAAGCAGATCCGCAACACC
>CANRZD010000078.1 GCA_947644325.1 uncultured Clostridia bacterium | reverse complement strand
AACTCGCTACCTCCACCTTGGCAAGGTGGCGCTCTACCAGATGAGCTACGCCCGCGTCTCTTTGCAACGTGTATTATTATACTCCGCCCCCGCCGGTTTGTCAAGCAAAAAAACGCAAAAAGGCCGGAGCCCGCCAAAACGAGCCCCGGCCTTGTGCGCATAAACCGGAAAAGCTTACAGCTTTACCACGTTCACGGCGCGCAGCTTCTCGCTGTTCTTGGGGTCCGGCTCAGTCTCGAAGGTGACCTTCTGGCCCTCTTCCAGGGTCTTGAAGCCCTCGGACTGGATAGCGGAGAAGTGTACAAACACGTCCTCGCCGCCCTCGTCGTTGGAAATGAAGCCATAGCCCTTTTCTGCGTTAAACCACTTAACTGTACCGTTCATGATCGGCACCTCCATAGAAAAATTGCGTATCCGAGCCTGACAAAAAACTCACAGCTTGTGTAAATCATCAGACGCTCCAACGACTTACAGAAACTGTGAGTTCATCTTTCGTGCTATCAGAATACACCCATAGTATAGCACCTATCTACTCATTTGTCAAGCCCTTTTGCGCAGGATTTCCTCCTGCACTTCCCGCAGCCGGGGCAGAAAGGCCCCTACCCCCCGCAGCCGGGCGGAAAAATCCTCCTCTTTATAGACCCCTAAGTCGTTTAAGAAGGCCCACAGGGCGGAAAGGCGGGCCTCCCCCTTGTCCCCGTCCATGTCCAGTATGGTGTGGCACCGGGCGAAGGTGGCCAGCATCCAGAACACCGCGTCCTCCGGGCAGGGCCCCTCTATGAGCTCCCAGCTGCCCGAAAGGGCCACCGCCGCCCCTTCCCGGGAGATATCCCCCCGAAATGCATAATCTGCCGAGGGCCCGTCGCTTTCGCACGCCAGGGCGAAGGTCTTTTCCAGCTCCTCCATATGACAGGAGAGCCGCTGCCTGCCCAGGGGCTCCGGCGCCAGAAGGGACAGAAGCTCGGGGTAAAAATCCCCCATGCCGTAAGCTTCCAGCACCCGCCGGGCGGCGGGGTAGCGCTTTCGCACGGTGCAGTTTTCCAGGCCCGCCAGCAGAATGGGGAAGCAGCTGATGCCCGTGGTGAAGGCCCAGGCGTTTACCATCTGCGGCAGGGGCGTGTCTGGGGCAAAGCCCCCGGCCCCCTGCTCCATCCGCCGGTAAAAGCCCTCACAGCGGGCCCGCACCCACTGGGGGCGGGGGTATTCTGTTTTAACGGCCCGGTGCAGCCGGGCGAGCTTCCCTTGGGGGTCATAGAGGATCTTCCCGCCGTTTAAGGCGTAGGCCAGATAGTGGGTGGAAAGCACGTGGGAGAGGTCAGAGAGCGCCCCCTCCTCCAGGCAGGAAGCCTCCAGCAGCAGGCCCTCCTCCAGGAATTTCCCCAGCTTCGGCGGGCAGGCCCCGTCTTCGAAAACCAGCACCACGTCTACGTCTGAGCTCTCCGGCCAGTCCCCCTCCTCCGGGGCGGAAAGGAAGGACCCGGACAGGTAAACGCCCATAAGCCCCGGCATGGTCCGGGCGCATTTTTGGGCCCAGCTTTGGGCAATTTGCCCCGCCAATGTGATTTTCATAAAGATACCCCTTTCGTTTTCTCTGAATTTTTGCTATACTATACGTGTATGCGGCCGTACAGGCGGCCGCGGGAAAGGAAGATGAAACATGATCCAGCCCCAGGCGCTGTCTATTATAAATGAAGTCCGTAAGGCTATTATAGGCAAAGACACGATTTTATGCAAGGTCCTTATGGCCATGCTGGCAAAGGGCCACATCCTGCTGGAAGATAACCCCGGCGTGGGGAAGACCACCATGGCCCTGGCTTTCTCCAAGGCCATGGGCTTAAGCTACACCCGGGTGCAGTTCACCCCCGAGGTGATGCCCACGGACGTGGTGGGCTACTCTGTGCTCAACCGTGCCACGGGGGAGCTGGAGTACCGGCCCGGGGCGGTGATGTCGAACCTGTTTTTGGCCGACGAAATAAACCGCACCAGCGCCAAGACTCAGAGCGCCCTTCTGGAGGCCATGGAGGAGGGCCAGGTCACCGTGGACGGCGTGACCCGGAAGCTCCCCCAGCCCTACACGGTCATCGCCACCCAGAACCCCCTGGGCTCGGCGGGCACCCAGCCTCTGCCGGAGTCCCAGCTGGACCGCTTCATGCTGCGGCTTTCCATCGGCTACCCCACCCCGGACCAGGAGATCGAGATCTTGAAGCAGACCGAGGGGGAGCGCCCCGTAGAGGGGCTGCGCCGCACCTCCAGCCTGGAGGACCTGCTGGAGATGCAGGCCCAGACGGCCGGGGTGCACGTGGCCGAGGACATCTACCGCTATGTGCAGAAGCTGTGCGCCCGCACCCGCGAGCACCCTCTTATCAAGCTGGGGGCCAGCCCCCGGGCGGGCGGGGCCCTTGTGCGCATCTGCCGGGCCAGCGCCTGGATGGCCGGCCGGGACTATGTGATCCCCGCGGACGTAGGGCTGCTTTTTTCCGACGTCATGGAGCACCGGCTGGTGCTGGACCCCCAGGCCCGCCTGAGCGACCGGGACGCCCACAGCGTGCTGGAGGAAATTTTCCACGACGTGCCCGCCCCCAAGCTCATCGTCTGACCGGAAAGGAGCGCCTATGCTAGCAAACCTGCTGAGCTACCTTCTCATCGTGCTGGGCACGCTGCTGTTTTTCATCTGCTTCGACGGGTACATCTCTTACTACGTATTCCTTTTGTCCCTGGCGCTGCCGGTGTTTTCCCTGCTGCTTTCCCTGCCGGGCATGCTCACCATGCGGGTGCGGGTCTTTCTGCAGGAGGACGAGGCCGTGGCCCGGGCCCGCAAGGGCATGAGCCTGCCCCTGCGGGTAGAGGCCCGCACCCCCTGGCCCCTGCCCAGCGGCCAGGTGCGCCTGCGGCTGACTGTGAAAAACACCCTCACCGGGGCGCTGTGCCAAGAGTGGCTCATGCTCACCGTGGGGAAAAAGCCCCTTTTGGTAGAGCACGCCCTGCACTCGGGGGCCTGCGGCCTTGTGACCTGCGACATCACAAAGGTGCGGGCCTGCGACCTTTTGGGGCTATTCTCCCTGCCCGTGCGGCTGGGGGGGCAGAAGGGCTGCTCGGCTTTTTTCTACCCAGCGGTGTATGCGCCGGCCGTGTCTGTGCAGCCCAGGCGCAGCCCTGACAGCGAAGGGGAGCGCTACTCCCTTACAAAGCCCGGGGACGACCTGACGGAGCTTTTCGGCCTGCGGGAGTACCGCCCCGGGGACAGGCTCTCCCGCATCCACTGGAAGCTTTCTCAGAAGACGGGCCGCACCCTGGTAAAGGAGCCCAGCCTCCCCCTTTCCGACAGCCTGCTGCTCTTTCTGGACGTAAACGGCGGCGGGGCCCAGGCGGACGTGCTGCTGGACGTGTTCGCCACCCTTTCCGGCCAGCTGCTGCTGCGGGAGGCCGCCCACCGGGTGGGCTACCGGGGGGAGGACGGCGCCCTGGCCTTTTTGGAGCTCTGCGCCCCGGAGGACGCCCGGCCCGCCATTGAGTCCATATTGGCGGCGGGGGGCAAGGCGGCTTTGCCCCTTTTGCGGGAGGAGGAGCTGCCCCGGGGGGGCTCCCATGTACTCTACCTGTGCTGCGCCCCAAACCCCGCCCAGACGGACCTTCTGCGCCGCCACTACGCCTCCTCGCGCTTTACGGGCCTGTGCACCGGGGGCACGGAGGCCCTGGGGGAAGAATTCATCCCTGTGCCCCCCGGCGGGGTGGCGGAGGCATTAAACGGCATGGTGCTGTAAGAAAGGAGGGCCCCTATGGCAAAACCCCATCCCGCCCCCCAGGAGGAGCCCCGGCAGGAGTTGCTCCTGGACCGGCCGCGCCTGCAGCTGCCCCGGGCCAACCTGCTTTTCGAGAGTTTCTTCTACACCCTCCTGGTGCTTCTGGGAGGGTTCGGGGCGCTGTGCTGCTTTACCACGGCCTTCCGCCTGGACATATACGCCGCCCCCCTGCTGGCCCTGGGGACGGTGTACGCGGTGCTGGGGGTGCTGCAGTCTTTGCTGCCCCGGGGGCGGGTGGTGGTGTTCGCCCTGGGGGCTTTGGCCTGGGGCGCGGCCCTGCTGTATTTTTCAGAGCCCGCCGCCGAGGGCGCTGGGCGCATCTTGAACCAGGTGCTCACAGCCTACAGCGAAAAGCTGCGCCTTACCCTGGGCCTTTTCGCGGTGCCGGAGGCCCGGCCCGCCCGGGTCACCTATACAGGCACGGCCTTTGCAGCCATGCTGCTGCCCCCCTACTTCTGGGTGCTCTCCTGGATACTGGCAAAGCGCAAGAACAGCGCCGGGGCCTTCAGCTTCACGGGGGCGGTGCTGTCCTTGTCCCTTACCCTTTCCATCATCCCGGACTTCTGGGCCCTGTGCATGCTGCTGCTTTTCTGGAGCATGCTGCTCTTAAACACGGCGGTGCTGGGGCGCAGGCACCGGGTCATGGACGAAAAGGGGAAGTTCATCGTGTGCGGGGCGGCGGTGCGGCCCATGCTGCTGGTGCTGCCGCCCGCTGTGGCCCTGTGCATGATCCTGCTTTATGTGCTTTTCCCCCGGGACACCTACGCCCGGCCCCACTTTGTAAACGACCTGCGCTCGGGCTTTATAAACGGCTTCGGGCTGGAGGCCCTGCTGCAGGGGGGGCAGGGGTCCAATAACAACCGCATCGCCCTATCTGACCTGCGGGAGCGGGCCTACAGCGGCAAGACCGCCATGCGGGTGCGCTACGAGTGGGAAAACGGCGGGGCCTATCTGCAGGAGCACCAGCAGAAGGACTACCTGAAAAGCTTCGTGGGCAGCGTCTACACCGGGAAAAGCTGGGAGAAGCTGGGGGAGGAGGACGTAAAGGAGCTGGAGGAGTTCATGGCCCCGGGCCGGGTGCAGAACCTGGGGGCCAGCTACGGGAACCTGTTCCCGGTGCCCTCCCTGGAGTGGGCCCCCCACTACAGCCTGGCACTGGAAAACGTCACCACGAACCCCCGCTGCCTCTTTACCCCCTACGGCTTCTCCGCCGGGGAGGACATCTCGGGGCTGCAGGCGGAGTATGTGGCCGACGGCTTCCTGCGCTCGTCGAACCTCTTTTCCGGCACCCATATCTACCAGATCAACGCCGTGAGCCGCCCGGCCCAGGGCATGAGCTACGGCATACGCCTTTACCAGCACTGGGAGGATAAGCTTATCACAGAGGGCGACGAGGCCTTTTTGCAGGCCTATCTGGCAGACGGGGAGCGCCGGGAGGCCTTCCTGCGCTCGGCCTTCCCCCAGACAGAGCTCTTTTACCGCATGGACGCGGAGGGGGGCGCCGCGGGGGACATGAACTTTTTATATAACGGCCGGGGCTTTCAGGCCCCCCAGTGGGCCAAAGAGCCCCTTTCCCCCGAGCGCCGGGCGCTCATTGAGCTCACCGAGAGCTACAAGGACTTCGTAATGGAAAAGTACCTGCAGGTGCCAGAGGAGCTGGAGGGCTTTCTGAAAGACTACCGGGGGCGCAACGGCATGGGCATTTCCATGGAGCTGGGGGAGGGCAGCTACGAGCTTTTCCTCACCCAGCTGAAGGCGGCCCTCTCCACCCAGTGCCGCTACACCCTGCGGCCCGAGCCCCTGCCCGAGGGCCAGGATTTCACCCGGTTCTTCCTTACCGAGTCCAAGGCCGGGTACTGCGTGCACTTTGCCACGGCGGCGGTGATGCTGTGCCGCTCGGCGGGCATACCCGCCCGCTACGCCGAGGGCTACGCCGTGCCCTCGGGCTATAACGGCGTGTGGATCGACGTGCCCGACAAGAACGCCCACGCCTGGCTGGAGGTCTACTACACCGGCACGGGCTGGGTGCCCGTAGAGGTGACGCCCTCCTCCCCGGACGCCCCCGCTACCTATTATAATGCCCAGACCCCCGAGGGCACCGCCGTGGAGGAAGGGGAGGGCCCCGGCCGGGAAAAGGCTTCGCCCTCCCCCAGCCCCAGCCCCAGCGTTACCCCCCGGCCCACCGTGAAGCCACGGGCAAGCCGGGGGCCCTCCCCCAGCCACGCGCCGGAGGAGATAGAGAAGGAAACGGGCCGCCCCCTGTGGCCCCTGGCGTTGGGGGGGCTGGGCGCGGTGCTTCTCGCCCCCCTGGCCCTGTGGGCCAACCGGGCCCTGCACAGGCGCAGAAGAAGGAAGGCCTTCACCCAGGAGGACCGCAGCCGGGGGGCCCTGGCCCTTTACGGGCACCTTTTGAAGCTGCATAAGCTGGAGGCGTCTTTATATTACGGGGAGAGGAAGCCCCCGGACCAGTGGGAGGAGATCGCCCTGAAGGCCCGCTTCGGCCGGGAGATGCTGCCCAAAGAAGACTGGCAGCGGCTGGCCGACGACGAGGCCCGGCTGGAAAAGAGCCTAAAAGAGGAAATGCCCACGGACAGGCGGCTCTATTGGCAGTATATAAGGGGCTGGTTCTAGGGCCCCGGGAAAATACAGACAGGAGGCAGCAATTTATGGAAAAAGTAAAGCTAGGCATCATCGGCGCGGGGAACATCGGCACCAAGCACATTACGGGCATCTTGCAGGGAGAGTGCCCGGAAATAGCGCTCACGGCCATGGCCGACCGCCGGGAGGACCGCCGGGCCTGGGCCCGGGGCGTCCTGCCAGAGGGGACGGAGATTTTTGAGGAGGGCCAGGCGCTCATAGAGAGCGGCCTGTGTGAGGCGGTGCTCATCGCCGTGCCCCACTACCAGCACCCGGGGCTGGCCCAGGAGGCCTTCCGGCATCGCCTGCACGTGCTGTGCGAAAAGCCCGCCGGGGTGTACACCAAGGCCGTGGAGGAGATGAACGCCGCCGCCAAGGAAAGCGGCCTTACCTTCGCCATGATGTTCAACCAGCGCACCAACTGCCTGTACCGCAAGATGCGGGAGATGGTGCAGGACGGCGCCCTGGGGGCGCTCAAGCGCGTCAACTGGATCATCACCGACTGGTACCGCACCCAGATCTACTACGACTCCGGCGACTGGCGGGCCACCTGGGCCGGGGAGGGCGGCGGCGTGCTCCTTAACCAGTGCCCCCACCAGCTGGACCTGCTCCAGTGGATATGCGGGCTGCCCGCCCGGGTGCAGGCCTTCTGCCATGAGGGCAAGTGGCACGACATAGAAGTAGAGGACGACGTGACCGCCTACTTGGAGTTTGAAAACGGTGCCACCGGCGTCTTCGTCACCACCACCGGCGACGCCCCGGGTACCAACCGCTTCGAGGTGACGGGCACAAAGGGCAAGCTGGTGTGCGAGGACGGAAAGCTCACCTTCTGGCGGCTGAAGGAGGACGAGCGGGCCTTCTGCGCCGCGGCCAAGGGCGGCTTCGACAAGCCGAAGCATGAAGTCATAGAGGTGGAGACCGACGGGGAGAACCCCCAGCACATGGGCGTCATCAACGCCTTCGCGGCCAACATCCTCCGGGGAGAGCCCCTGGTGGCGGACGGCGCGGAGGGCATACGGGGCCTGACGCTCTCCAACGCCATGCACCTGTCCTCTTGGCTGAAAAAGCCCGTGGACATCCCCTTTGACGGGGAGCTGTTCCTCAGGGAGCTCAATAAGCGCCGGGAAAACTCCCGGCTGAAGACGGGGCCCAGCATCACCTTCTCCACAGAAGGCAGCTACTGAGCGGAAAAGACGTAGAAAAACCGGAAAAATTTCAAAAAAACCCTTGCAAACCCGGGCCCTGTGTGGTATTATAATGGAGCGTGACTGCACAGGCATGGGAAAACCATGCCAGATATGCGATGAAGCGGGAGGTTGCGGCCCTTGCGGCCGGTTTTTCCGTGGAGTATGTCCGATTTTAAACCGGGCGAAAGAATTTGCGCGGCTGGAACCGCCGGGACATCCCGGCAGGCCGGTAATGCCTGCGCGAAGGATTTTTATGGGTTTCGGCTCTTCCCGGGGGTCCGCCTGGCGGATTTCCGGTTTTTCTATGCCGCAGGTGGGAACACCCGGCTGAGTGTTAAAAGAAGTTGTGCCAGAAAAGCCCACAGCGCCCGCCGCGAAGAAATTTTTCAAGGAGGCGATCTACAAGTGGCAGTCAAGGAAAAGATCAGGATCAGAATCAAGGGATACGACCATCAGCTGGTGGACCAGTCGGCCGAAAAGATCGTAGCAACGGCCAAGCGCACCGGCGCCCGGGTCTCCGGCCCCGTGCCGCTGCCCACCGAGAAGCAGATCATCACGATCCTCCGCGCCGTCCACAAGTACAAGGACAGCCGCGAGCAGTTCGAGATGCGTACCCACAAGAGGCTGATCGACATCTTAAGGCCCAGCAACAAGACAGTGGATGCCCTGATGGGCCTGGAGCTCCCCGCCGGCGTTGAAGTGGAGATCAAAGCGTAAGCTAAGACACGTTTCAACCTACCGCGTTCGGAGGGTCATGTTGGGGAAGACCCAACCAATAACCTAACGGAGGCAGCAAGCCTCCCGGAGTAGAAAGGAAGCAAAGCATGAAAAAAGGCATCATCGGAAAGAAGGTCGGCATGACGCAGATCTTCGACGAAAAGGGCAAGGTCATCCCGGTAACGGTAGTAGAGGCCGGCCCCTGCGTGGTAACGCAGAAGAAGACCGTGGAGAACGACGGCTACGACGCCGTGCAGGTGGGCTTCGGCGACCAGAAGCCCCAGCGGGTGTCAAAGCCCCTGACGGGCCACTTCAAGAAGGGCGACGTAGCCCCCAAGAAGACCCTGCGGGAATTAAGGCTCGACGACACAAGCGCCCTCAATGTAGGCGACCTTATCAAGGCCGACGTGTTCGAAGCCGGGGAGCATGTGGACGTGACCGGCAAGAGCAAGGGCAAGGGCTACGCCGGCGTCATCAAGCGCTGGAACTTCCACCGCCTGAAGGAATCCCACGGCTCCGGCCCTGTGGTGCGCCACGGCGGCTCCAGCGGCGCGTGCTCGTCCCCCTCCCGCGTGTGGAAGGGCCTTAAAATGGCCGGCCACCTGGGCGCCGAGACCGTTACCGTGCAGAATCTTACCGTAGCAAAAGTGGACGCGGAAAACAACCTCATCGCCATCAAGGGCGCCATCCCCGGCCCCAACGGCGGCATCGTGGTGGTCCGCAACAGCGTAAAAGCGTAAGGGAAGGAGGAGTAAAGAATGCCTACAATCGCAGTTTTGAACATGCAGGGGCAGGAAGTCGGAAAGCAGGAGCTCAGCGACACCGTCTTCGGCATCGAGCCCAACGTATCTGTCATGAACGACATGGTGAAATGCTATCTTGCAAACCAGAGGCAGGGCACTCAGTCCGCCCTTACCCGTTCCGAGGTTTCCGGCGGCGGCCGGAAGCCCTGGCGCCAGAAGGGCACGGGCCACGCCCGCCAGG
>CANRZD010000077.1 GCA_947644325.1 uncultured Clostridia bacterium | reverse complement strand
AGGGCCATGGACACGTCCTGCAGCTGGTCGGTCAAAGACCGCAGCTGCCGGGCCGCCTGGGTGAAGCTGTCGAGCTTCAGCCCCTTCAGGTCAGGGGAGGCGGTGACCATGGACTCTGTAATGACGATCTCGCCCACCACGGCCTGCAGCTCGTCCAGCTTCGAAAGGTTCACGCTGATAAGGCTCTCCTTCTGATGGCTGCCGCCCTGGGGCTGCTGCTTGCTGGCACTGGCGCTGTTCTGGGCGGGGGCGGGCTTTGCGGCGGGGGCCGCTGCGGCCGCCGCCGGGGCCTCCGCCGCCGGGGCGGGGGCGGGCTCCTCTTGGGCGGGCGGGGTATAGTCAAAGGTCGTATAGCTCTCGATAGACCCCACGTCGGCGATCACATGGGTGGCCTGCTCCCGGATGTCCGCGGAGGAAAAGCGCACCGTAAAGCCGTTTTCCGCCACAAAAGAGGCGGTGTCGGGGTTCGTTTCCACGTCGGCGGGCACGCAGTCCATCTGGTGGGGGTCGCACAAATCCCGCACGGCGTTTAAGACCATGAAGGACCGCAGGTTCTCCATGCCGCAGCCTTCCTCGAAGAAGACCCGGATGCCATAGGGGAAGTCGGCGCTGCCAAACATTTCCTCCGCGCTGCCCTGGCCCTCGGAAGCCTTGTCCTCACCGGCCTCGGGGGCTTTTTCCTCTTCCTCTTCGTCCCCGCCGCCTTGAATTTTCTTTGAGAACCTATTAATATTCGCCAATATGTTGTCGATATCCTCAGTGAGAGGCGTATCGTTTTCCAGCTTCTCTATCTCCCCCCGGAAGAAGTCGATGGACTGGAATATCAGCTCGAAGAGTTCCGGGCGCAGGCTGTCCGCCACTACTTCCATACCCTTGTCGCGGATAATGAAGAACATATCCTCTATGCGGTGGGCCACCGTCATCAGGGTGCCGAACTCCATCATGGCGGAGGAGCCCTTGATGGTATGCATGATGCGGAAGATCTCGTTTACGTCTTCCTGGGAGAAGGTCTTGGCCTCCTCCGCAGCCAGCACGATGTCGTCCAGCTGTTCCAGAAGCGTATTCATTTCGTACAAATAAGCTTCCATCATATCGTTGCCCATATCGTTTCCACCTTTTCTCTTTAAGAATTCGGGAGCAATTCGGGAGCGAAACCAAATCAAGACCACGCAAAAACGTGGTTCCCTTGATTAGTTTATCGGCAATCTTTCCTGGAAAATAAGACTTTCCGGGAGAAAAAGAACGCCGCCCTCCTTTATTATGAAAATTCCACAGGCTGCCGGGGCTTTTTTCGGAAAGCCCCCCGGGGGTCTGTTACTACTATGTCCAAGGAGTCGATGCCAAGATGCCCGAGATCCTCCGGCCCACGAACCCGGTACCCAATTATGACAACGCCGGCGCCCGCAGCCAGCCCATCACCCCCCGGGACACCAACATCCAGAACGTGGTGGACCCCTCCCGGGTGACAAGGGCGGACCAGCGCACGGACCAGCAGCAGGCGGGGGACGCCGCCAAAAGCCAGCAGCTGCGGTATGAGTCAAACTTCCTCACCTTCGTCCAGCGCCTGCGCAACGCCCCGGATACGGCGGTATCCTTCCTGCAGCTTCTGGGCAGGGGCCTGCAGGTCAGCTCCGGCATCAGCGAGGGGCTGGCCGTGGAAATGGCCCAGTTCCTGGAATACATGCAGATGGACGAAAGCAAGCTCATGGAGCTGTTGCAGAACCAGCTGCAAAGCGGCACGCGCTTTGGCGGGGCGCTGTTTTCGGCCCTGCGCACGGCCTTTTCCCGCTCGAATTCCGAGATGCTGCGCACGGAGATTTTGCAGTTCCTGCGGCAGTACAGCGATTTTTCCTCCACCGGGCATTTGGAGGGCCGCATGGTGCGAACGTTATATGACATGACCCAGTCTTTACCCTCCCACTGGGCGGGCAGGCTCCTCGACACCGCCGCCCAGATGGAAAACGGCGTGGCCGCCGGGGACCGCCAGGGGAACCTGCAGCTTTTGCGGGACCAGGTGTTCCCGCTCATCTCCAATTATGTGAGCACCACCCACGACCACGGCCGGGCCCGCACCCTGCTGTCCATGCTGACGTTGGACATGGTGCGGTATGAAAACGGCAGCGAGGAGGAGATGATCGCGTCTTTCAGGCACTTGAACAGCTACGGCATCTTCCCCGAGGACCTCTCAAAGCTTTCCGACGCGGACATCCTCCGGCTTCTAAAGGAGACGGAGTTCACGAGGGCCTCGGCCTCGGATAAATTCGCCCAGCACCTGACCCAGCTCACCGGCCGGGCCCTGGGGGGCGAGGCCAACATGCAGATGCAGGACGCCCTGCGGAACATCATGGCCTCTATCTTGGTAAACGAGAGCGTGTACATGCCCCTTAGGCACCTGCTGCTGCCGTTCATGTGGGACGACAAGGCGGTGTTCTCTGAAATGTGGGTGGACCCCGACGAGGAGAACGGCACGGGCCAGAACGGCCCCTCCCCCCGTATACTAATAAAAATGGACGTGGAGGGCCTGGGCACCTTTGACCTGCTCATCGACCACACGGGGGGCCGCACATCCATGAACGTCTCCTGCCCGGAGACGGTGGCCGCCCACTCGGGGGAGGTCAGCCGCTCTTTGGGCGACATCTTAGAGAGAAACGGCCTTAAAGCGGGGGACATCCGCGTGGGGCCCATGCGCCGGGGGATGAACATCTCCGACGCCTTCCCAAAACTATTCGAAGGGGTGATGACAGGTGTCGATGTCAAGGTCTAACGAGCCCGACCCCCGCCCGGCTGCCAAGCGCGCCGTGGCATTGCAGTACGGCGTCATGGACCAGGCCCCCGTGGTGGTGGCCGCGGGCATGGGGCACCTGGCCGAGCGCATTGTGGATGTGGCGGGCGAAAGCGGCGTGCCCATCTACGAGGACAATTCCCTGGCCACCATCCTGTCCCAGCTGGAACTGGGGCAGGAGATCCCGGAGGAGCTGTACCGGGCTGTTGTAGAGATTTACGTGTATTTTTTGAATTTTGACCCCAACGACCCCACAAAGCAGCGGCGGCAGCGGGCGGCCCCTGAGCCCCCCCAGCCCCCGCCCGACGCACAAGCAAAGGAGGACACACCATGATCTTTGGCAAGAAAAAGAAAGACCCCGCCGCCTGCGTGCTGATGGACAGCCTTTCCCGGGTCCTGGGCAAGGGGCGCATCGAATCCCGGCAGGGGGGCGTGGTGCGGGTGAAGCTCAAGGAGGGCAGCGTCAAGGAGGTGCTCCGGGCCCACAAGGTCCAGGTGGTGCCCTCGGGGGAGGATACCACCCCCGTGCTGGCCCGGGTCATCGACTGCGATGACAAGGACGTCATCACCTTCAACACCCTGCGGGAATTAAAGGGCGAGAGCATGCGCACGAACCTGCGGATGCCCGTGGACTTCGTGAGCTTCGCCTACCCCCTCTCGGGCCCTGACAAGGCCCGGGCGGCCATACGGGCCAACGACCTCTCGGGGGGCGGGCTCTCCTTTTACTGCGCCCTCAGCCTTTCCCCCGGCGACCTTTTGGAGGTGGTCATCCCCGTCACCCGCATAGCGCCCCTGCTCCTTAAATGCCAGATCCTGCGCAAGGGCGGCTCAAACGGCGAGTACACCTTCTACGCCGCCAAGTTCGTCGATATCATCGACGAGCAGGAATCCCTGGTCCGGGAGGCCGTCTTCCGGGCCCAGGTCCAGGTCATACGCGACCGGCAAGCTTCTTAATCCCCCAGAAAGGAAACTCCTACCATGAACATTCTGAAAAAGACCGGCAAACGGGCGCTGGCGTTCCTTCTCAGCCTGGCGCTGGTACTCTCGGTACCCATTCTGCCAAGCCAGACGGCCCAGGCGGCCGTAAACTGGCTGACACCGTATCTTGACAAAATGACCAGCTGGGGCGTCGTGAAGGGCGACGGCACCGGCGACTACCGCACGGAAAGCACCATCACCCGGGCGGAGTTCGTGGCCATGATGAACCGGGCCTACGGCTATACCGACATGGGCCCCATCCCCTTTACGGATGTGTACCGGGGGGACTGGTTCTATGAGGACATCTGCAAGGCGTACACCGCCGGCATCTTCCACGGCACCTCAGAGACCACCGCCTCCCCCTACGCCCCCATCACCCGGGAGCAGGCCATCACCCTTATCGCCCGCAACATGCGCATGGACGAGATACCCGGGGAGATCATCGACTTCTCCGACGGGCGGCTCTTCAGCCCTTTCAGCCGGGGGTATGTGCAGTCGGCCATTCTGGCGGGCATCTTAAACGGCTATGACGACGGCACCGCCCAGCCCCTGCGCAACGTCACCAGGGGCGAGGCCATGAAGATGATGTGCGTAGGCATCGGCAACCTCATCAACACCCCGGGCACCCACGCCCCCGGCGGCGTCTTCGGCAACCTTACCATCAACTGCACGAACGTGACTTTGAAGGACACCATCATCACCGGCGACCTGTACATCAGCGGCGGCATCAGCCTGGGCGACGTGGTTCTGGAGAACGTCCAGGTGCGCGGGCGCATCGTGGTGGCCGGCGGCGGCTCCAGTGAATTGGGCCAGAACAGCGTCATGCTGCGGGGCGTGGACACCAAGAAGCTCATTGTGGACGCCCCCACGGGCCAGTACGTCTCTGTGCGCACCGAGGGCCGCACCCATATCCAGGACGGCGCCTTCCGCTCTGACGCCTTCTTGGACGACGGCTGCCGGGACGGCTACGGCATCCTCAACGTCTCCCTGGAGGGGGACCCGGGGGATTCCTTCACCCTGACGGGCAACCTGGAGACCGTTGTGAACCGCACCCCGGATTCCACCCTGCTTTTGGGCGACGCCCAGGCCTCCTCCGTCACTGTGGACGAAAAGGCCACGGGCTCGAAGCTGGTGCTGGAGGTGAACGCCTCTGCCGATGAAGTGAACCTGGACGTGGGCACCGCCGTAGAGGGTTCCGGCGACATCGGCCAGCTGAACATCAACGCCGCGGGCTCCACCACCACCATGCTGCCGGATAAGCTCTACATCCGGCCGGGTCTGGAGGCCAATATCTCCGGCGACGACATGGACGCGTCGGAGGCCCAGCAGTACTCGGAGGAGCCCCGTATCCTGAACGGCTACCCCAAGATCAAGAACGTGGCCCCCACCACCGCTGACGGCATCCACCAGACCAACAAGAAGGGCGTGGTCTACTGGGGCTTGACCACCGCCGCCATCGGCGCTGTGCCCGACACCGAAGAGGGCCGTGAGAAGCTCATGAACCCCTCTTACGGCTCCGGGTTCCTGCTTTCCGGCAACTATGAGGTGGAGACAAAGGAGACCGACTTCGCCATCCCCGAGGGCCTAAAGGGCCTGACGGCCAGCGGCACCTACTTCATCTCCGCCCTGCTGGTGGATTCCCGCGGCCATGTGAGCCCCGTCTACAGCGAGCGCTTCGAGACCCCGGACGACATCGTGCCCGCCTTCAGCAGCCGGGACTACCCCTATATGAGCTCCATCGAGGTGGACGACCCCGAAGTGACCGTCATGGCCAACAAGGCCTGCGACATGTACTACGCCCTGTTCCCCCAGGGCAGCACCCAGCCCACGGTCAACGACTTCCTGTCCTTCGCGGGCTTTGACGACGCCCTGGGCTATGGCCGCGTGCATCTGAACAAGAACAAGACCTGGACCGAGCAGGTCAATAAGATCATCTACCCCGAGGCCATGAACCGGGACGACTTCTACACCGGCGACCTGAAGGAGCAGGGCACCTATGACCTGTACCTGTGGCTGGCCGACGCCGACGGTATCAAGAGCTCGGCCATCACAAAGCTCACTTTCACCACGAGAGACAAGACCCCGCCCCAGTTCACCACCGACATGCAGCAGACCACCATGGGCGCCACCAATATCGGCGCGAACTGCGTGATAAACGAGCCGGGCACGGTGTATTGGGCCATTGTGAACACGGGCACGGAGTACCCCAAGCTGCCCAAAAACTGGGAGCAGACCTACGAGACGCTGGAGAAGTTCATGCAGAGCGAGGAGGCCAAGTTCCAGCTGGCCAACGGCCAGAACGCCTTGAAGGCTGGCTCTGTGAACACCAACGGCAACGTGAACGTAGCCGTGAGCGTCACGGGGCTGGAGAAAGAGAAGGCCTATGACCTCTATTATATCGCGGTGGATAAGGCCGGGAACTACTCGGACATCGTGAAGAAGATCACCGTGTATACCGAGGACAGCACGCCGCCTACCGCCACGCTGGACTTCACCCGGAAGGCCCCGGGCAGCGAGGGGGATATCCCCCAGCCCTATGCCGACTCGGACGTGAAGGTGATATTCAGCGAGAATATTCTGGACAGCAAGACCGGCGACGAGCCCCTGGAGCTCTACCAGACCGCCAACAGCGCCCTGGCCACAGAGGCCGAAAAGACCACCGCCGTCAAGCGCCTCAAGGAGTTCCTGGAGAGGAGCGTGCAGCTGTACCAAAAGGTGGGCAGCAGCAATACCCAGGTGAAGATCAACTACGAGAATGTGGACTTCAAGGGCGAGAACGATATCTCTCTGGAGATGGGCCGCGACGGCAAGCTCACCATCACCTTCCCCGGCTCCCTTTTGAACCTGGGCAGCGGCTCTACCTATTACTTCCAGTTCGCCAATATCACTGACGCCTCCCCCAAGAAAAACGAGATGCGGCCTAGGGATGAGATGACGCCGCCGTTTACTACGGTGTCGGCGCTGGCGATTATGAATGAGATCACGGCGACAACGATAAATCCCAAAAGTGATAACAAACCCATCGATATCGGTTTCTCCATTACGCCGGAATCCACCAACAATTCAGACCCGGGCACGTATTGGGATATGATGATGTGGCTGGATACGACCTCGACCTTTGATTTGTATAGGCGTGTGCGGGATAAGGACAGCCCCGCCGGTGACGATGATACCTGGCAAAAAATTGGTACAAAGCGCCTGCTGATTTCTACCGGGCAGGTAGCCGGCACCAGCTTGGTTGTAATGAAAAAGGGTGGCACCAACACCTTGCCTTTCTTGCTGAGCGGACCGGGAAGCAAAGAGGAATACCTGGAGGAAGGCAAGATATATGAGTACGCCTTGTACTTCAGTGAAATGAACGGTAATACCAACCGAGACGCCTTTAATGGCCGCATCACCTGCGAAATGAATGTTATTATCGGCACGCAAAACAATGTTTCCAGTGCCTTTATCGAGCTGAATAAGGATAAACTGAACGAGGCTATAAAAGCTGGCTCGATTAAAGACATCACTTCGCCGCAGGCGTTCTCCATCACGAAGCCCTTCTCTGACCAGACTGCCCCTGAGCTCACCAACAGCCAGCCCACCTTTACTCCGGGTGACAGTGGTGTTTCCATAACCCTGGCTCTCAAGGATAACCGTATCGGCCGGGTGCATTACCTCATTACACCAGAGAATGTGTTCGACCCGCTGAATGGTGATACTTCCATAGGAAAGAATTGGGACCCGTATACCTCTCCCTTCCCATCAAACGAACGTGATGACCACAAGTTCACAAACTTGACTGGGACTGGCGCTCCCACTACAAATCGTGTCACCCGGCCTATTGTGGACCAGGTGGTACAGCCTGGGGCGACCTTAGGCGAGATTTCCGACCAGATCGTTTATGGTGTGGCGAACAATGTCGGCAGTGCCAGCATGACCGTGGACATCAATGGTTTGATGCCGAATCAGGTCTACTACGCCTACTTTGTCACCCAGGGTAGCTCCAACCAGTACTCGGATATCATCTACATTTATAAATTCAAGACCCTTCCGGTCACTCGTCCCGTGCTGACGCTACAGCAGGAAGGCTCCATTGTCAAGGTGCTTACCAGCCTGCCGTCTACTACGGACATCAATTACATTATCGTGCCGTATTCTGACCAGATGGGGTCTGACTTGTATAAATATTTGGATGCAAAAGGTGAAGCTACTGATACAGGCACAAAAGACCAGAAGCGTATATTTGAACTGATGGATTTACCCGCTGATATTTCATCGGAGGGTTCTCAGTTCGATAAAAACGCAGCTACGTCCTTAAAGCGAACGCTTTCAAACTACATCCGCTCTCAGTCTGCCAACTCACAAGCTATTTTAGGCTTTGGTAAAGGCACCGCCACCTCGGCCAAAGAGTTGGCGATAGACCTGACCAACCCCAAATTCGACTTGAAGTACGAGACCGATTACTGCGTTGTAGCCGTCGGCAGAAGCGCCCTGAGCAACCCGGATAACCCCGAGAGTTACGCATTCCGTGCGACATTCCCTGTCAGGCTGCAGGATACGGAAGCGCCTAAGGTGACTTCGGCTATAACCTACACAAGTTCTATAACAACAGATGGAAAATTTACAGGCACTGTTACACTTAACTTTGATAAAACGCTCTACTGTACGACGAGTTCCAGCGGTGCCTTATCGACCTTGAAGACCATAACAACGGGTACAAAAGACTTTGCTGGAAAGGATGAAAAAGATTCTTATATTAGCGCAGATTCAACAAAAGTTATTAGTGCACGCAGCCCAGACGGCACAACGGCTTCCGCTCCGGGTATTTATGCGTATACGAATTCAAGTCGGGAACCTGCTTCAACAACAACAATTACATTGAGCTTTACAAGTGTCTCCAACAATGGCTCTGCAACATTTACCTCAACACTGTGTAACGCTTCCAGAGCTACGCGCTCTCCGGCCCTCAACGTTGTAATAAAGGTCTCAAAAGACCGCAACGGCGACTGGGTTGCAACTGCTGAAATACCCGCAGCGTGGAAAGCGCCAGGATTTACGATGACCTAACCCCCACCCCCCGCCCCGGCGGGGGGTTCCTTTTTCCTCCCGGGGAAGCACAAAAAAGGTATTGCAATTCCATTATACTTACAGTATAATACAGAAAAAGGGGAGAGGAGGGCCTGTCATGGGGAAGGAACGCATATTCAAAAGCCCGGTAGACGGCGTGGTGATGCCGCTGTCCCAGTGTGAGGACCCCTGCTTTGCGCAAGGGCGCATGGGTCGGGGGGTGCTCCTGATGCCCACCACCCATACGCTCTACGCCCCGGCGGACGCGCAGATATACTTCGCGTTCACCACCGGCCACGCCGTAGGCCTGCAGACGCCCTCGGGCGAGCAGTTCATCCTGCACGTGGGGTTAGACACCCACAGGCTTCAGGGCCGGGGCTTTCAGCTGCACGTGCAGGCTGGCGACCAGGTGGCCCAGGGGGACCCGCTGCTCACCTTCGACCCCCTCATCCTGTCAGAGGGCGGCTTCTCTCCGGCGCTGCCCTTCGTGTTCTGCCGCACCACCAGCCGGCTACGCATTCTGCGGCTGGGGGCCGTGCGGGCGGGTGAGGACCTTATCATGCTCTACTAGGCAAAAAAAGAGACGCCTCCGGCAAAACCGGAAGCGTCTTTTTTTATCATTTTCTTATGGCTTTTTTATTTTACTCATCGCCGTTTTCAGCCTTTGCGGCCTCGATGGCCTTCTGGGCCACGTTGGCGGGGGCCTCCTCATAGCGCTCGAACTCGAAGGTGAAGCTGCCCCGGCCCTGGGTGCACTGGCGCACAAAGGTGCTGAAATCGTGCATCTCGGCCATGGGGGCCTCGGCCTCTACGGTCTGCTTGCCGGCCCCGGCGGGCTCCATGCCCAGCACGCGGCCCCGGCGCTTGTTCACCTCGCCCATGATGTCGCCCATGTTGCCGTCGGGCACTGTGGCCCGCAGGTGGCCGATGGGCTCCAGCAGCACGGGCCCGGCCTGGGGCAGGCCGTTCTTATAGGCGATGGTGGCCGCCATCTTGAAGGACATTTCAGAGGAATCCACCGGATGGTAAGAGCCGTCGTACAGGGTGGCGGACAGGCCCACCACCGGGTAGCCCGCCAGGG
>CANRZD010000076.1 GCA_947644325.1 uncultured Clostridia bacterium | reverse complement strand
AGGAGATCGACTACGCCGAGGCCCACAACGTCCCCCTGAAAATCAGCCGGGAGACAAACTACTCTAAAGACAAGAACCTGTGGCACCTCTCTCACGAGGGCCTGGACCTGGAGGACCCGGCAAACGAGCCCCTGTACGAGAAGCCCGGCTTTTTAGAGCTGGGGGTATCCCCCCTGCAGGCCCCGGACGTGCCCACGGCCATCACCCTGCACTTTGAAAAGGGCGTGCCCACGGCGCTGGACGGCAAGGAGCTCTCGGGCGCAGAGATGGTAGAAGCCCTCAATAAGCTGGGGGGAGAGAACGGCATCGGCTTGGCGGATATCATCGAGAACCGGCTGGTGGGCATGAAGTCCCGGGGCGTTTACGAGACACCCGGCGGCACCATCCTTTACCACGCCCACAACAAGCTGGAGGAGCTGTGCCTGGACAAGGAGACCTACCACTATAAGCAGCAGGTGGCCTTAAAGTTCGCCGATCTGGTCTACAACGGCCAGTGGTACACCCCCCTGCGGCAGGCGCTTTCGGCCTTTGTGGACTCCACCCAGGAGACGGTGACCGGCGACGTGAAGCTGAAGCTCTACAAGGGCAACATCATCGACGCCGGCGTCACCAGCCCCTATTCCCTCTATGACGAGGAGATCGCCACCTTCGACGAGGACGAGGTGTATAACCAGGCCGACTCCGCCGGGTTCATCAACCTCTTCGGGCTGCCCATCAAGGTACAGGCCAAGAAGGGGCTGACCTACGATAAGTAAGCTTTTACTGTGAAAAGACAGGGACCGCACTGTGGGGGTGTCTCACAGTGCCTTTCCCTTTCAAAAAGGAGTGGAAGAACATGAAGCTGTGGAAGGGCCGCTTTGAGAAGGAGGCCGACCCCAAGACCAACGATTTCAATTCCAGCATCTCCATCGACAGCCGCATGGTGCGGCAGGATATAGAGGGGAGCATGGCCCACGCCCAGATGCTGGGGGAGTGCGGCATCATCTGCCAGGGGGAGAGCGAGAGGATACGGGAGGGCCTTAAGGGCATTCTCACAGACATAGACAGCGGGGCCCTGGCCATCGACCCGGACGCCGAGGACATCCACACCTTTATAGAAGGGGAGCTGACAAAGCGCCTGGGAGACACGGGCAAGCGCCTGCACACCGCCCGCAGCCGCAACGACCAAGTTGCCCTGGACGTGCGCCTGACCCTGCGGGAGGAGTGCCGGGGGCTTATGGGGCAGATAAGGGAGCTCATCGCCGTGCTGTGCCAAAAAGCCCAGAAGCACGCCGGGGCCGTGATGCCCGGGTACACCCATCTGCAGCGGGCCCAGCCCATCACCTTCGGCCACCACCTGATGGCCTACGCGGAGATGCTTCTGCGGGACCTGGGCCGCTTTGAAGACACATTAAAGCGCATGGACGTGATGCCCCTGGGCAGCGGGGCTCTGGCGGGCACCACTTACCCCTTGGACAGGGAAATGACCGCGAAGCTTCTGGGCTTCTCCCAGGTGAGCCAGAACAGCTTGGACGGCGTGTCCGACCGGGATTTCTGCGCGGAAACGGCCTTTTCCGTAAGCCTGTGCATGGTGCACCTTTCCCGCCTGTGCGAGGAGCTGGTGCTGTGGTGCTCTTGGGAATATAAGTTCATCGAGCTGGACGACGCCTTCTCCACGGGCTCCAGCATCATGCCCCAGAAGAAGAACCCGGACATAGCGGAGCTCATACGGGGCAAAAGCGGCCGGGTCTTCGGGGACCTGATGGGCTTGCTTACCATGATGAAGGGCCTGCCCCTTGCCTACAACAAGGACATGCAGGAGGATAAGGAAGCGGTCTTTGACGCGGTGGACACCCTGAAAATGTGCCTTACCCCCCTTATCCCCATGCTGGAGACCATGACCGTGCTGGAAGAAAACATGCGAAACGCCGCCGCCCGGGGCTTTATCAACGCCACGGACTGCGCGGACTTCCTGGTGGCTCAAAAGGGCCTGCCCTTCCGGGACGCCTATAAAATCACCGGGGAGCTGGTGGCCCTGTGCATAAAGCGGGGCCTGACCCTGGAGACGCTGCCCCTGGAGGATTATAAGCAGGTGTGCGCAGATTTTGACCAGGGCGTGTTTGAGGCCATTTCCTTAGAGCGCTGCGTGGAAGGCCGCAAGGTCTTGGGCGGGCCGGCCCCGGAGAACGTCAAGGCCCAGGCACAGCGTGTGCTGGGGCTTCTGAAATAAAAAATTATGACAGGTGGTTATTATGGATAAGATCAAGGCGGGCGTGGTGGGGGCCACGGGGTACGCGGGCAGCGAGATCTGCCGGCTGCTCTTTTCCCACCCCCAGGCGGAGGTGGCGGCCATCAGCTCCGTGAGCTTCGAGGGCATGGCGCTATCTCAGGTTTACCCGGCCTATCTGGGCCTGCAGGACATGGTGTGCGGCACCCAGGAGGAAGTGGTGGAAAAGTGCGACGTGATCTTTGCCGCCCTGCCCCACGGGCTCTCCCAAGAGCTGGCGGCGGAATGTGACAGGCTGGGCAAGTGCTTTATCGACATGGGGGCGGACTTCCGGCTGGAGGACGAGGACGCTTATAAAGAATGGTACGGCGGGGAATATACGGATAAGGCCCTGCACGAAAAGGCCGTCTACGGCCTGCCGGAGTTCTTTCGGGAGAAGATACGGGGGCAGAAGCTCATCGCAAACCCCGGCTGCTACACCACGGCCGCGCCCCTTGCCCTGGGCCCGGCTTTGGAACAAGGGCTCATAGAGACAGCGGGCATCGTGTGCGACTGCAAGTCCGGGGTCACCGGGGCAGGGCGAAAGCCCGTGCAGTCCAACCACTACCCGGAATTAAATGAAAGCTTCACGGCCTATAAAGTGGCAAGCCACCGGCACACGCCGGAAATCGAGCAGACCTTGTCGAAGCTGTGCGGGCAGGACGTGAAGGTGACCTTTGTGCCTCACCTGCTGCCCATCAACCGGGGGATATTGGCCACCTGCTACGGGCGGCTGAAGGAGGGCGTCACAGAGGAGCAACTGTGGCAGGCCTACCACGCCCGGTACGACGGGGAGTTCTTCGTGCGGCTGCTGGAAAAGGGGCAGGTGCCCAACGTGAAGAACGTGCACTACACCAATTTCTGCGACGTGTCCCTTTTTGTGGACGGGCGCACCGGGACCTTCATCGCCCTTTCGGCCATAGACAACATGGGCAAGGGCGCGGCCGGGCAGGCCGTTCAGAACATGAACCTGAGCTTCGGCCTGGAGGAGACGGCGGGGCTGGTGCTGCTGCCCCCGGCCTTTTAAGAATCAAAATGGAGAGAGGGAAGAAAATGAAATTTATCGAAGGCGGCGTCACGGCGGCCCAGGGCTTTGTGGCCGGGGGCGTGCACTGCGGCATCCGCAAGAACAAGACAAAGCCCGACCTGGCTATGATCTACAGCCACCGCCCCTGCGCGGCGGCGGCGGTGTACACCACGAACCTGGTAAAGGGCGCGCCCATCTTAGTGACAAAGGAGAACATAAAGGACGGCACGGCCCGGGCGGTCATCTGCAACTCGGGCAATGCCAACACCTGCAACGCCGACGGGGTGGAAAAGGCCCAAAAAATGTGCGAAATTGCGGCAAAAGCGCTGAAAATCGACCCAAAAGACGTGGTGGTGGCCTCTACGGGCGTCATCGGGCAGGTGCTGCCCATAGAGCCCATTGAGCAGGCGGCACAGGCTCTGGCGGCTTCTTTAACAGAGGACGGCTCCCCTCGGGCGGCCAGCGCCATCATGACCACCGACACCTATTTGAAGGAGGCGGCGGCGGAGTTCGAGATCGGCGGGAAGACCCTGCGGGTGGGGGGGATCGCCAAGGGCAGCGGCATGATACACCCCAACATGGCCACCATGCTGTGCTTTATCACCACAGACTGCGCCATTTCCCACCCCCTTCTGCAGAAGGCCGTGAAGGCCGCCGCCGACGAGACCTTCAACATGGTGACGGTGGACGGGGACACCTCTACAAACGACACCTTCGCGGTGCTCGCCAGTGGCGCGGCGGGCAATGAGGAGATCTGCGCGGAAGGGGAGGAGTACCACGCTTTCTTGGAGGCCCTGACGGCGGTGGCGAGAAAGCTCTCGAAGATGCTGGCCGGGGACGGCGAGGGGGCCACGAAGCTCCTTGTCTGCAAGGTGGCGGGGGCCGACACTGTAGAGACCGCCCGCACCTGCGCCCGCTCCGTCATTGCCTCAGATTTGACAAAGGCCGCCATGTTCGGGGCGGACGCCAACTGGGGCCGGGTGCTGTGCGCCCTGGGCTACAGCGGGGCTGCTATGGACGTGGACAAGATAGACGTTTCCTTCCAGTCGGCGGCGGGCCGGGTGGATGTGTGCCGAAAGGGCCGGGGCATCGATTTTTCCGAGGAGCTTGCGTCCATCGTCCTCTCGGAGAAGGAGATCGATATCCTCGTTGACCTGCACCTGGGAGAGGCTTCGGCCGAGGCCTACGGCTGCGACCTTACCTATGACTATGTGAAGATAAACGGCGACTACAGGACGTGAGCATGAATAAGTTATATCTGGCCATGGCCCCTGTGGCGGCTGTCGTCAGCGGGGTGGTTTTGGGTATCGCTATATATAAGCACCGCAAAATACGCAGGCGCCGCGGCCGCTGCACGGCCCGGGCAGAGGCCCGGGTGGCACAAAGGCGGGTGAGCTCTGGGCTGACGGGCCAAAGACCGGTCGTGCATTATGTCTACGAATTTATGGTAAACGGCGTTGTGCGGCAGGCAGCATTTTTCGGGGCGTACCGTCAGCAGGTGGGCGATATCGTTTCCGTTTTTTACGACCCCGCCTGCCCGGAAACCATTTATATCCCGGAATTCCAGCATTGGGGCGGATTGTTCGGGCTGTACTTCATTGGCGGCTGCTGGGCGCTGATGGTACCGGCTATGCTCCTTTTCGGCCTGCTGGGCTGGGAATAGGACCGGGCATGCGGAATTATGGAAACCATCTGGAAGAAAGGGGAAGCTTATGAAAGTGCCGGAAAAGCTTAAAGAGAGGGTGCGCACAGTGTGGACGGGCCTGTGCTTCCTGGTGGGGGGCCTGCTGCTTGTTGACTTCCTGGTGTGCCTTATAGGGGCCTTCGGGGCCATAAACTGGCTCTTAAACCAGGCGGCGGTGCCGGCCTTTACGGCGGGGGCGATGCTTCTGGGCATCTTCCTGTACCTGCCCGCCCGGCGCGTGGGGGCGGGGAAGCTGCCCCGGCGGGTGCTGGGCTTCGGGCTTCTGGGCGGCGGGCTGGTGCTTATCTTTTATGTGGTGATGTACACGGCGGCGTTTTTTTCCATGATGGAATACATCCGGCACATCAAAGTGGACGACGCGGGCTGAGAAACTAGAGAGTAAGAAGGGGAAAATCCATGAACATTCCAAATACGGAGCGGGCCCAGATACTGGTGCAGGCCCTGCCCTACATCAAGCGCTACGCCGGGGAGACCGTGGTAGTGAAATACGGCGGCAACGCCATGCTCAACGAGGAGCTGAAAAGCGCCGTCATGAGCGACATTGTGCTGATGCAGCTGGTGGGCATCAACGTGGTGGTGGTCCACGGGGGCGGGCCGGAGATAAACTCCATGCTGAAAAAGATCGGCAAAGAGAGCAAGTTCGTCCGGGGCCTGCGCTACACGGACCAGGAGACCATGGACATCGTGCAGCAGGTGCTGGCGGGGAAGGTCAATAAGGACCTGGTGCAGCTTTTGGAGATGGCCGGGGGCAAGGCCGTGGGCCTGTGCGGCCTGGACGGCTCGCTGCTAAAAGCCGACCAGATAGAAGAGGACCTGGGGCTCGTGGGGGAGATTCGGGAGGTGCACGCCGAGATCATCCACAACGCCACAAAGAACGGCTACGTGCCGGTGGTCTCCACCGTGGCGGCGGGGTACCACGGGGAGGTCTACAACATCAACGCCGACGTGGCCGCCTCCCGCATCGCGGCGGAACTGGGGGCCATGAAGCTCATCCTTATGACGGACGTGCGGGGGCTTCTGCGGGACAAGGACGACGAGAGCACCATCATCCCCGTGGTGAACGTAAGCGACGTGAGCCGCTTAAAGAAAGAGGGCGTCATCAGCGGGGGCATGATACCCAAGATCGACTGCTGCGTGGACGCCGTGCGCCGGGGGGTGGGCCGCACCCACATCATCGACGGGCGCATCCCCCACTCCATCCTCATCGAGCTCTTTACGGATGAGGGCATCGGCACCATGTTCTATTAGCTTGCATTTTTTGGAAAGGAAGGGTTTCCTATGACATTCAGTGAGATACGGGACCAGGACCAAAGGTACATCCTGCACACCTACGGCCGGGTGGACGCGGCCCTTGTGAAAGGGAAAAACGCCCGGGCCTGGGACAGTGACGGCAAAGAGTACATCGACTTTACCTCCGGCATCGGGGTCAACGCCCTGGGCTACAGCGACCCGGGCTGGGTAAAGGCGGTGTCCGCACAGGCCGGGGAGATTCAGCACCTGTGCAACTACTACTATAGCCCCCAGAACACGGGCCTGGCAGAGGAGCTCTGTGAAGCCGCGGGCATGGCCCAGGCCTTCTTCTGCAACTCGGGGGCCGAGGCCAACGAGTGCGCCTTCAAGATCGCCCGGAAGTACGGGGAGAAGCGGGGGGCCAGCACCATCCTGACCCTGACGGACTCCTTTCACGGCCGGACCCTGGCCACCCTGGCCGCCACGGGCCAGGAGGTCTTCCACAAGGACTTTCTGCCTTTGAACCCGGGCTTTGCCTACGCCCCGGCGGGCGACCTGGAGGCTGTGGCGGAAAAGCTGGACGGCACGGTGTGCGCGGTGCTCATTGAGTCTGTGCAGGGAGAGGGCGGCGTGGTGCCCATGGAGGAAAGCTTTCTCAAGGGCCTGCGCAGGCTTTGCACGGAAAAGGACGTGCTCTTTATGCTGGACGAGGTGCAGACGGGCGTGGGCCGCACGGGGTACTTCTACAGCTACCAGCAGTGGGGCGTCACCCCCGACGTGGCCACCACCGCCAAGGGCCTGGGGGGTGGGCTGCCTATTGGGGCGTGCCTGGTGTGCGAGGAGCTCAGGGACATCTTAAAGCCCGGGCAGCAGGGGTCTACCTTTGGGGGGAACCCGGTGGTATGCGCCGGGGCCAGAGAAGTGGTAAGGCGTGTCAGCGACCCTGCTTTCCTTGAGAAAGTAAAGGAAAAGGGCGCGTATTTGAAAGAAAAGCTCACGGCTCTGCCCCAGGTGGAGGCCGTGCGGGGACGGGGGCTCATGCTGGGCATAAAGCTGAAAGCAGGGGACGCCCACGGGGTGCTGGTAAAGTGCGCCGAAGCGGGCCTTCTGGTGCTGACGGCCAAGGACCTAGTGCGCTTTCTGCCGCCCCTTACCATCGAGAAGGAAGACATGGACGCGGGCCTTGCCATCTTCGCCCGGGTGCTGGAAGAAGAAATCAAATAAGGGGGCTTTTTTGTGAAGCATTTACTGAAGCTATTGGACATGAGCGGCGAGGAAATCATTGAAGTACTGAACCTTGCGGACCAGCTCAAGTACGAGACAAAGCACGGCATCGAGCACCATAGACTCAAGGGCAAGTGCCTGGGGATGATCTTCGAGAAATCCTCCACCCGCACCCGGGTGTCTTTTGAAGTGGGCATCAACCAGCTGGGGGGCTACGCCGTGGTGCTCAGCTCTGACGGGTCGCAGATCGGCCGGGGGGAGCCGGTGCAGGACACGGCCCGGGTTTTGTCCCGGTATGTGGACGGCATCATGATACGCACCTTCGGCCAGGACGAGGTGGAGGCCCTGGCCCAGCACGGCAGCGTGCCGGTGATAAACGGCCTGACGGACTTCTGCCACCCCTGCCAGGTGCTGGCGGACCTGATGACCGTTCGGGAGTTCAAGGGCACCCTGGAGGGCCTGAAGCTCTGCTTTATCGGCGACGGCAACAACATGATGAACTCCCTCATCGTAGGGGGGCTGAAGGTGGGCATGGCCGTGTCTGTGGCCTGCCCGGAGGGGTACCGGCCCCCGAAGGAGATTTTGGACTTCGCGGGGGGCTATGACTGCTTCACCCTCACCGACGACCCCATGGAGGCCGCCAAGGACGCGGACGTGGTCATCACCGACGTGTGGACCTCTATGGGCCAGGAGGAGGAGCGGGCAAAGCGCCAGGCGGCCTTTAAGGGCTACTGCGTGGACGAAGCCCTTATGGCCCAGGCAAAGCCCGACGCCATGGTGCAGCACTGCCTGCCCGCCCACCGGGGGGAGGAGATCAGCGAAAGCGTCTTCGAGGCCCACGCCAAGTACATCTTCGAAGAGGCCGAAAACCGCCTGCACGCCCAGAAGGCCGTGCTGGTAAAGACCATGGGAGAGTAAAACAAAAAACCGTTCCGGCAGCGCAGCCGGAACGGTTTTTTCTGTTTTACAGGGGGAGCTTCCCCAGCACACGGCCCTGGCAGCGCAGGTCGTCGTAGTCGTGGAGGGGGATGGGGGCGTAGCGGGGGTTTAAGGACTCCAGGCACTTCTGGCCCAGGCGCTTGATGAAGCCCTCGCCGTTTAAGAAGAAGATGCCGATCTCCCCCTCCTGCACCGAGCCCTCCAGGCGCTCGATAAAGACGATGTCCCCGTCCCGGTAGGCGGGTTCCATGCTGTCGCCGTTTACCCGCACGCAGAAGTGGGCGTTCTCCGGCACCTGTGCCTCGGGGATCTCCAGCCGGGTCTTGTAGCCCGCGCCGCTCCAGGGCTCGCCGGGGCCGGCGGAGACAGCCAAGTCGTAGCAGTTGATATAGGTGACCCACCCGCCCTGGGCCTCGTCCCGCACGGCCAGGGGGGCCGCCATGCGGTCATATTCCTTCTGCAGCACCAGGTCCACCAGCTCTTTGCCGTGCAAGTCTAAGAGCCGGTATTTTTTTATGTGGGCCTGCTCCTCCGGGGAGACGCCGGAGGGCTGGCCCAAGAGCCAGTCGGCGCTGACTTCCAGCAGCTGGGAGAGCTGTCTCAGGCGCTGGGGGTCCGGCTGGCGGCGGCCCAGCTCGTAGTTTGTGTAGGTGGCCCGGTCGATGCCCGCCCCCGCGGCCACCTCCTGCTGGCTGAGGGAGCGGGCCCGGCGGGCTTCCTTTAAGCGTTTGGCGAAATCCATGAGAAGGGCCCCTTTCCTTTTTGGTCATTATACTCTGCGGAAGGAAAAATGTCAATACGCAACATTTTCTCTTGACAAAGTTTCGATACGACACTATAATAGAGATTAAGGTGCCAAACCGAAACATTTAGACAGGGGGAATGGAAAATGAGTTACAGAGAAGCCTTTGACTATGAAAAAATGGCCCGGGAGGCCCAGCGGGAAAGGGACGCGCTGCAGGCTGTGCTGGAAAGGCGCAAAGCGGCCCCACCCCCCAGGGGCGATGGGGAACGCCTGTGGGAGCGGGAAAACAATGTCCTCTACACCATGTACCTGGAGCAGCGCAGCAGGGCCCGGGAGCTCAGCTGGCGGGCCAGAGAGCGGGGGAAGGGGGACGGGGCCCATGTCTTCTAAGGGGGCGGGGCTGCGGGCCCCTGAGATAGCGGAGAAAAGTGCAGCGTACTTCGAACGGTGCGAAAAGGAGAACCGCCTGCCCACGGTGCCGGGCCTGGCCCTGGCCTTAGGGCTGGAGGGGCGCCGGCAGCTGGAGGAGCTCTCCGGCAGGGAGGGCCGGGCGGCGGGGGCCTTGCGCCGGGGGCTCTCTCAGGTGGAGGAGGCAAACATCCAGGCGGCCTATAAGCGGGACTCGGGCACCAGCGCCCGGTTCATTCTGCAGAACGGCTTCGGGTACTCGGAAAAGGCCGAGGGCCCCCGGGACCCGGGGCCCATCCACGTGAAGGTGACGGAGGGGTGAGAAAGTGGAGGTAGAGATAGAAAAAAGCGCCTTTAACAAAGCCTACCTGCCCCTTCTGCGGGAGGAGCGGTGCCGGTACCTGGTGCTGTA
>CANRZD010000075.1 GCA_947644325.1 uncultured Clostridia bacterium | reverse complement strand
TCTGGACCGCCGGGAGAAGGCCGCCGACGCCGATGTGGAGAACCAGCTCATCGACGCGGTGATCGAGAAGGTACAGGCCCAGATACCGGATGAGATGGTGGAAAACGAGATCGACGAGATCATCAACGCCTTTGCCCAGCGGCTGCAGTCCCAGGGGCTGAAGCTGGAGACCTATCTGAAGTATACCAATGCCACCACCGACGACCTGCGCACCCAGTATAAGCCCCAGGCCGAGCGCCAGGTGCGGGTGCGGTTAGGGCTGGAGCAGATCGCGAAGCTGGAGAATATCGAAGTCAGCGAGGAAGAGTGCGAGGAAGAGGTCAAGCGCCTCTCTGAGGCCTACGGCATGCCGGTGGAGAGCGTGAAGTCCCTTGTCAATATGGACGTGGTGCGCTCTGACCTTGCCAACCAGAAGGCCGTGGAGCTGGTTAAGGCCAGCGCCGTTATCAAGGTTCCTGAGGACGGGAATGAGGAAAAGGCGGAATAAAAGGGCATATTTTTCCCCATTTGGAATAAATCTTATTGCTTGCTTTCATACTAACCTAGGCTGAGAAAGGAGCTTAATCGATATGAGTTTGGTACCCTATGTCATAGAGCAGACCAACCGGGGCGAGCGGTCCTATGATATTTTCTCCCGCTTGCTCAACGACCGGATCGTCATGCTCAACGAGGAAGTGAACAACGCCTCCGCCGGGGTCATCGTGGCGCAGCTGCTGTACCTGGAGGGGCAGGACCCGGAAAAGGATATCTCCCTGTATATCAACAGCCCCGGCGGCGTCATCACCGACGGCATGGCCATTTACGACACCATGCAGTACATCAAGTGCGATGTTTCCACCATCTGCATCGGCATGGCGGCCAGCATGGGCTCCTTCCTGCTGGCGGCGGGGGCAAAGGGCAAGCGCTTCGCCCTGCCCAACAGCGAGATCATGATCCACCAGCCCAGCGGCGGCGCACAGGGCCAGGCCACGGATATCAGCATCCACGCCGACCACATCCTGCGCACCAAGAAGCGGCTCAACACCATCCTGTCCCAGCGCACGGGCCAGCCTATCGAGGTCATTGAGCGGGACACCGAGCGGGACAATTTCATGACCGCCCAGCAGGCCCTGGAATATGGGCTGATCGACAAGGTGATCGAATCACGATAAGAAGAAGGGGTGTGGACCGATGGCGGGAGTCAACGAAAACGAGATATGCTGTTCCTTTTGCGGCAAGCCCCAGGCGGTGGCCACCCGGCTCATCGCGGGCTCGGGGGTGTATATCTGCGATGCCTGCGTGCGGCTGTGCATGTCCATCATCGACGATGAGGACCGGCTGAAAAAGGGGAGAAGCGACGAAAAAGACATGGGCATTCTGCTTCCGAAGCCCCAGGAGATCAAGCGGAAGCTGGACGAATACGTGGTGGGGCAGGACAAGGCGAAGATTGCGCTTTCCGTGGCGGTGTATAACCATTATAAGCGCATTTTCTTCTCCAACGACGATGTGGAGCTCTCTAAAAGCAACGTGCTGCTGCTGGGGCCCACCGGCGTGGGCAAGACCTACCTGGCCCAGACCCTGGCAAAGCTCTTGGACGTACCCTTTGCCATAGCGGACGCCACCACCCTGACCGAGGCCGGCTACGTGGGCGACGACGTGGAGAACATCCTCCTGCGGCTGATACAGGCGGCGGACTACGATATTTTCCGGGCGGAGCGGGGCATCATCTATATCGACGAGATCGACAAGATCTCCCGCAAGTCGGAGAACACCTCCATCACCCGGGACGTAAGCGGCGAAGGCGTGCAGCAGGCCCTTTTGAAGATACTGGAGGGCACCACGGCCAGCGTGCCGCCCAAGGGCGGCCGCAAGCACCCCCAGCAGGAGGCCATCAACATCGACACATCGAACATCCTCTTTATCTGCGGCGGCGCCTTCGACGGCCTGGAGAAGATCGTGCAGCAGCGCTCCGCCTCCACGACCTTGGGCTTCGGGGGGGAAGTGCACGGGAAGAAGGAGATGGATTCCATCGACTGGATGAAGGACGTGACGCCCCACGATTTGGTAAAGTACGGCCTTATCCCGGAGCTGGTGGGCCGAATCCCGGTCATCACCTCCCTGGACGGGTTGGACGAGGATTCCCTGGTGCGCATCCTGCGGGAGCCGAAGAACTCTTTGCTCAAGCAGTACCAGAAGCTCTTTGACCTGGATAAGGTGGACCTGGAGTTTTCAGAGGACGCCCTGCGGGCCGTGGCCAAAAAGACCCTGGAGCGCAAGACCGGCGCCAGGGGCCTGCGGGCTATACTGGAAAGCGTGCTGATGCCCATGATGTACAAGGTGCCCAGCGACTACACCATCGAAAAGGTGAAGGTCACCAAACGGATGGTGGAGGACGGCGGGGAGCCGGAGATCGTGTATAACCGTGAGCGCAAGCCCGTAAAAATCAAGATCACGCAGCCTAAGCGGAGGGACCGCAGAGACTCGGTATCATAAAAAAGTAAGCGGAAAAGGCTGTTGCCGGCAGAGTCCCGGCCGCAGTCTTTCGCTGGTTTTAGGAGATCATCATGCAGAATTTTACAGATGAAAACAGCAAGATAGAAAACAATCTGGTATTACCGGTGCTGGCAGTGCGGGGCCTGGTGTTTTTCCCGGGGATGATGCTGCAGTTCGACATTTCCCGGAAAAAATCCGTGCTGGCCGCCTCGGAATCCATTATCAACGACCGGCTGATCTTCCTGGTGTCCCAGGTGCACATGGAGGACGGCGAGCCGGTGGGGGACGACCTGTACCGGGTGGGGGTCATCGCCCGCATCAAGCAGGTGGTGCACCACTCGGAGGAGGGGGCAAAGCTCCATGTGGAGGGCCTGTGCCGGGGGGAGATCGCCTCTTTCGTGCAGGAGGAGCCCTTCCTTCTGGGCAATATCGTCAAGTGCCCCATGCTGACCTATAAAAAATCCTACAAATCGGAGGCGCTCATCCGCATCATCCATGAGCGGTTCGACGAATACCTCCGGCTCTTCAAGCACGTGCCGCCGGACGTCCTCTTGGGCGTGCTGCAGGAAAAGGACTGCGGCCGGCTGGCGGACTACATAGCCTCCAACATCTCCATCGATTTCGAGCGCAAGCAGTACATTTTGGACGAGCTGCGGCCCCTGCGGCGCATGCAGAAGCTCATCGACGTGCTCACCGAGGAGATCCAGATCCTAGCGGTGGAAAACGAGATCAACCAGAAGGCCCAGGCCCAGATTGACGAAAACCAGCGGGAATACTTCCTAAAGGAACAGATGCGGGCCATCGCCAGCGAGCTGGGGGAGGAAGACGACCCCCAGCAGGAGTCGGACGAGCTGCGGAAAAAGGTGAAGGCCCTGCAGCTTTCCAAGGTCTGCGAGGAAAAGCTCTTAAAAGAGTGCAACAAGCTCTACCACATGCCCTCGGGCTCCCACGAGGCCAGCGTCATCCGGCTGTACCTGGACACCTGCCTGGAGCTGCCCTGGAAGAAGGCCTCTAAGGAAAAGCTGGACCTGACCCGGGCCCAGCGCATACTGGACCAGGACCATTACGGCCTGGAGAAGGTGAAGGAGCGGTTCATCGAGATTTTAGCGGTGAAAAGCTTAGCGCCTTTACAGAGCGGGCAGATCATCTGTCTGGTGGGCCCCCCGGGCGTGGGCAAGACTTCCATCGCCCGGTCCATTGCCAGGGCTACCGGGCGCAAATACGTGCGGGTGTCTCTGGGCGGCGTCAGCGACGAGGCGGAGATCATGGGCCACCGGAAGACCTACGTGGGCTCCATGCCTGGGCGCATCATCAACGCCGTGAAGCAGGCGGGGGTCAATAACCCCCTGATCCTGCTGGACGAGATAGACAAGCTGGGCACCAACTTCAAGGGGGACCCGGCTTCGGCCCTGCTGGAGGTGCTGGACCCGGAGCAGAACGCGGAGTTCACCGACCACTATATCGACATGCCCTTTGACCTGAGCCACGTTCTCTTTATCACCACCGCCAACGACGCCTCCCGCATACCCGGGCCCCTGTATGACCGCATGGACATCATCGAGCTGGGCAGCTACACCATGGAGGAGAAGCTGAACATCGCCACCAAGCACCTGGTGAAGAAGCAGCTGGGCAAGCACGGCATCAAGGCTCGGCAGCTGAAATTTACCAAGGCGGCCCTGCGGGAAATGATAGAGGGCTACACCCGGGAGGCCGGCGTGCGCACGCTGGAGCGCACCATCGCCTCGGTGTGCCGCAAGACGGCCAAAAAGATCGTGCTGGACCCGGACTTTGCCAGCTTCTCTGTAAAGGCCGACGACTTGGAGGAGCTGCTGGGCCCCCGGAAATACACCAAGGACACGGTGCCCAAGGAGGACACGGTGGGTCTGGTCAACGGCCTAGCGTGGACCAGCGTGGGCGGCGAGTTGCTGCCCCTGGAAGTGGCCGTGATGGAAGGGACCGGGAAGATCCAGCTGACGGGCTCTTTAGGGGACGTGATGAAGGAATCGGCCAACGCTGCCATCACCTGCATACGCACCCGGGCTGGGGCCCTGGGCATCTCGCCCCAGTTCTATGAAAAGTGCGACATCCACATCCACGCCCCCGAGGGCGCTGTGCCCAAGGACGGGCCCTCCGCGGGCATTGCCATGGCCACGGCCATCACCTCGGCGCTGACCTCCATCCCGGTGCGCCACGACGTGGCTATGACAGGGGAAATTACTTTACAGGGGCGGGTGCTGCCCATAGGCGGCCTGAAGGAAAAGGCCATGGCGGCCTATAAGAACGGCATGAAGACCGTGCTGATTCCCGTAGACAACGTGCCGGACCTGGCGGAAATGGATGAAGTGGTGAAAAAGAACATCCGCTTTATTCCCGTGAAGCGGGTGGACACTGTACTGGAAAACGCTTTACAGCACATGCCCCGGCCCCTTCCGGCCGAAGGGGCCTCGGTCCGCTCCGGGGAGCTGCCCCTGCACAAGGCGCCGGCGGAGTGCTATGTAGAGCCCTCTACTATGTAAAGGGGAGGGGCTTTTCAGTGGATTTTCAGAAAGTGGAATTCGAGCTTTCGGCGGGGCGGAAGGAGCAGCTGCCCCCCTCGGACCTGCCGGAGATCGTGTTCTCCGGGCGGTCCAATGTGGGCAAGTCCTCCTTGCTCAACCGCCTGGTGAACCGCAAGGCCCTGGCCCGGGTGAGCGCCACTCCGGGCAAGACCGCCACCATCAATTTTTACCGGCTGCCCGCCTGCCGTTTTGTGGACCTGCCCGGCTACGGCTACGCCAAGGTCTCAAAGAGCGAAAAGGACCGGTGGGCCTCGCTGGTAGAGGGGTATTTCGCCCAGGAAAGGCGCATCGCCCTGGTGATACAGCTGGTGGACATGCGGCACAAGCCCTCGGAAAACGACCTGCAGATGATCGATTTCCTGCTGGGGATGGGCGCGCCTTTCGCGGTGGTGTGCACCAAAGCCGACAAGCTGAATAAGGCCGAAACGGCGGCGCAGCTCCAGCTTTTCCAGGGGCTTTTCGGGCCCCAGGGCATTCCCTTTTACCCCTTTTCGTCTGTAAAGGGAAATGGCTTGTCGGATGTGCAAGGCCTCATTGCGGGCGCCATAGAAGGAAAAGAAGAATAAGGAAGAATGAAATTTAGGTCAATGAAAGGATGATGGAGATGATTTCCCCCTGCCTTGAAGTAAACGAAAGAGGCCATTTGGCCATCAGCGGCTGCGACACAGTGGAGCTGGCCGGGCAGTACGGCACGCCCCTCTATGTGATGAGCGAGGACGAGGTCCGCCGGGTCTGCCGAAGCTACGTGCAGTCCTTCCAGAAGTTCTACGGGGGGCACGGCTGCCCCATTTACGCCAGCAAGGCCTTCAGCTGCAAGGAGATCTGCCGCATCGTCGCCAGCGAGGGCCTGGACCTGGAGGTGGTCTCCGGCGGGGAGCTGTACACGGCTCTGCAGGCCGGGGTGGCGGCGGAGCGCGAGCATTTCCAGGGGAATAACAAGTCGGCCGGGGAAATTTCCTTCGCCATCGAGAGCGGCGTGGGGGATATCGTGGTGGACAGCTTTTCCGAGCTGCAGATGGTGGAGCGCATCGCGGAGGAGCACAACACCACGGCCCAGATCTCCCTGCGGGTAAAGCCGGGCATCGACGCCCACACCCACGATTTCATCCGCACCGGGCAGATCGACTCCAAGTTCGGCATTGACTTGGTCAGCGGCGAGGCCATGGAGGCCGTCCGCCAGAGCCTGGGGCTGGAGCACGTGCACTTGAAAGGCCTGCACTGTCACATTGGCTCCCAGATCCTGGAAGTGGAGCCCTTTGTGCACGCGGCCGCCGTCATGCTGGAGCTGCTGGCAAAGGTCAAGGAGGAACTGGGCGTAGAGCTGGGGCACCTGAACCTGGGCGGCGGCTTCGGGGTGCACTACACCGAGCAGGACAACGCGGTGCCCTATGAAGACTACATGGCGGCGGTTTCCGCCATGGTCCATGAAAAGTGTGAGAAGCTTGGGCTTTCACAGCCCAAGATTTATATCGAGCCGGGCCGGTCGGTGGTGGCCGAGGCCGGCATCACCCTGTACACAGTGGGGACCATCAAGGAGATACCCGGCGTGCGCAACTTCGTGTCTATTGACGGCGGCATGTTCGAAAACCCCCGCTACGCCCTTTATCAGGCGGAGTACACCTGCCTGCTGGCCAATAGGGCCGGCGAGCCCGCTGATTATATCGCCACCATAGCGGGCAAGTGCTGCGAGAGCGGCGACCTGATCCAGGAGCACACGCCCATCCAGCGCCCGGAGATGGGGAACATCCTGGCCGTGCTGACCACGGGGGCCTATAACTATTCCATGGCCTCCAACTACAACCGGAACCTAAAGCCCCCCTGCGTCATGGTGTCCCAGGGGGAATCGCGCATTATCATCAAGGGGGAGACCTACGAGGACCTTGTGCGGAATGATGTGTGAGGGAGAGGGCTATGGGCTATAAGTTCCTGATTTTCGATGTGGACGGCACCCTGCTGGATTTTGGGGACGCCTACGTGCGCGCCCAGAGGGCTGTGGCCGAAAGGCTGGGGGTGGCTTATACACAGGAGTATATTTCCCTGGACGAAAAACTGGATTGGGAAGTCTGGGAGGAATTTGGCCTGGACAACACTTCCGACCCGGACATCCAGATGAATTACCATCGGTACTATTATGACCACCTTCGCCAGCACTTCAGCCGCCTTCTCCAGGCCCTGGGGATACGCCGCGATGTGGAGGACCTGATGGGGTGTTATTTAGACCACGCAGCCTTATCCTGCAAGTGGATGGAGGAAAATACCTTTGAAATCTATAAACAGCTTGCCGGGGCGCACAAGCTGGTGCTGGCCACAAACGGGGTCAGCCGGGTGCAAAGGCCCAGGCTGCGGCCGCTGCTGCCCTATACGGAGGCGGTGTTTATATCGGAGGAACTGGGCTGTATCAAACCGGCCCAGGGCTTTTTCCGCAGGATGCTGGCGGACTTACAGTGCCCCCCGGAGGACTGCCTCATGGTGGGGGACTCGCTTTCCAGCGACATCGCGGGGGCCGTGGCTGCGGGCATGGCGGCCTGCTGGTATAATCCAAAGGGAAAGGCTCTGCCAGCAGGGTTTTCGCCGGCCTGTACGGTGCGCTCCATAGGGGAGCTTCCTGCCATTTGCGGGTAATTTCCCCGTAAAATTGCCAGACTTGTTCTTTACTTTTCTGCTTTTTTGTGTTAAAATGATAAACCAGTGGGAAAGTTTTCACGCAAAGAAAGGACGGCACGAACATGAATGCGAAGCTGCAGGATAGCAATATAGATTTTCTCTTTAAGGCGGTGCTGTCTCTGAAGACCACAGAGGAGTGCTACCGGTTTTTTGACGACCTGTGCACGGTGCCGGAGCTCAAGTCCATGTCCCAGCGGCTGGCGGTGGCGCGGATGCTCAGCGACAAGCAGGTCTACAGCGACATCGTGGCCAAGACCGGGGCCTCCACCGCCACCATCAGCCGGGTGAACCGGTCCTTGAACTACGGCAGCGACGGCTACGAGCTGGTGTTCGGCCGCCTGAAGGACGAGGACGGGCAGGGCTGAGCATGGGGAATTACGCGGTTTTTGCCCAGTTTTACGACGCTCTCACCGCCAACGTGGGCTATGACCGGCGGGCCGAGTACTTCCTCTCTGTGCTGGAAAGGCTGGGGCACGCCCCGGGCCTTACCTTGGACCTGGCCTGCGGCACGGGCTCTTTGACGTTGGAGCTCTTTCGCCGGGGGGTGGATGTGTACGGGGTGGACAGCTCGGTAGAGATGCTCTCAGAGGCCCGGACAAAGTGCATGGAGGCCGGGGCGGACATCCTGTTCCTGTGCCAGAAAATGCAGTCCCTGGACCTGTACGGCACGGTGGACACGGTGGTCTGTTCTCTGGACAGCCTAAACCACCTGGGCGGCCGGGAGGAGCTGGGGCAGGCCTTCCAAAGGGTGTCTTTCTTCATGGACCCGGGCGGGTACTTTGTTTTCGACATGAACACCCCCTATAAGCACGAGAAGGTGCTGGGGAACCACACCTTTGTCTACGACATGGGGCCGGTCTACTGCGTGTGGCAGAACCGCTTTTCGGCAGGGTCCGGCCGGGTGGACATCCAGCTGGACTTTTTTGAGCGGGAGGGGAAGCTCTACCGCCGCAGCCGCGAGCACTTTTCCGAGTTCGCCTGCCCTGTGGAGGAGGTGCTTTCCCTGCTTCAGAAGGCGGGCTTTGAGAAAGTGCAGGTCTATGACGAGTTGACCTTTGACCCGCCCAGGGAGGACAGCCAGCGGCTGGTATTTGCCGCGCAAAAACGAAGATAAGGAGCATTCGCTTACCGCATATGGATAAGATCATTCGCGCTATAACTTCAGACGGGAGCCTGATGGCCTCCGCTATCGATTCCACAGAGATCGTCTGCACGGCCCAGCAGCTTCACGGCCTCTCGAAAACCGCCTGCGCGGCTCTGGGCAGGCTGCTTACGGGGGCTTCCCTTATAGGCGCCATGCTGAAAAAGGACACCGCCAGCGTGACCCTGAAAATAAACGGCGGCGGGCCCCTGGGCACCCTTGTGGCCCTGTCAGACAGCCGGGGAAATGTGCGGGGCTACGTGGACAACCCATCGGCCGACCTGCCCATACGCCGGGACGGCAAGATCGACGTGGGCGGCGGCGTGGGCCGCCACGGCCGGCTGGCGGTCATACGGGACCTGGGGGAGGGGGACCCCTATATCGGCCAGGTGGAGCTGGTGAGCGGGGAGATTGCAGAGGACCTGACCCAGTACTACGCCGCCAGCGAGCAGGTGCCCACCGTGTGCGCTTTGGGCGTTCTGGCGGACAAGGAGCAGGGGAAGGCGCTGCTGTCCGGCGGGCTTTTGATACAGGTGCTGCCCGGGGCGGAGGATTCCGCCGTGAAGAGGCTGGAGGAAAACGTCTCGAGCCTTGACTCTGTGACCACCATGCTGGCAAAGGGCCTTGCGCCGGAGGAGATGTGCCGGCAGGCCTTAAAGGGCTTTGAGATGGAGATATTGGACGAGTTTTCCATCCACTATGTGTGCAACTGCAGCAAAGAGCGCTTTGCAAGGGGGTTATTGACCCTGGGGCCCCAGGAGATACGCAGCCTGCCTCTTAACGATGAAGGCAGGGCGGAGGCCGTGTGCCACTACTGCAGCCGGAAGTACTATTTTACCCGGGGGGAGCTGGAGGCCCTGGCCGCAAGGGCACAGGAGAGCCTGAAAAAAGAAAAATAATTTTTCGAAAACCCCTTGACATTTTGCGGAAAATCCTGTAATATATAGAGCGTCGCTGGTAGACAGCGAAAGGAATGTGTGAGCGATGGGGGCATAGCTCAGCTGGTTAGAGCACCTGCCTTACAAGCAGGGGGTCATAGGTTCGAGTCCTATTGTCCCCACCATACACATAACGTTTACTTAGGTTTATGGCCCGGTAGTTCAGTTGGTTAGAACGCTAGCCTGTCACGCTAGAGG
>CANRZD010000074.1 GCA_947644325.1 uncultured Clostridia bacterium | reverse complement strand
ACCGGGTGGCAAGCGGCACCCGGGTCAGCCAGGGCGGGGTCATAGCCGACGTGTTCCAAAGCGAAAACGACGCCGCCGCCCAGAACCAGATCGACACCCTGGAGCGGGAGATCGACAGCCTACGCAAGCTTTCGAAGCCTTCCGACCTTTTTGTGTCAAATCCGGCCATGATCGGCGCCCAGATCTACGGCGCGCTGGAGGACATTTCCCTGGAAATGGGGCGAAACCACTTTTCCGAAATAAGCATCTTAAAAGACAGCCTGCAGAACGCCCTGAGCCGCAAGCAGGTCATCGCCGGGGAGGAGAGCGGTGATGATTACGCCCAGCGCATAGCGGACCTGGAGGGGCAGAAGACCGCCCTGGAGGCAAGAGGGGCCAAGGCCGTGGGCCACATCACCGCCCCCAGGGCCGGGTACTTTGTAGACAGCGTGGACGGCTATGAGAGCATCATGGACCCGGCGCTTGTAAAGAACATCACCGTGGGCCAGGCCAAAAAGCTCTTAGAGCAGCGGGAGCCCCTGCGCACCGGGGAGGCCATGGGCAAGATCTGCTCGGACTTTACCTGGAAGCTGGTGTGCGTCATACCGGACGAGGAGATGGTGAAGTTCGAGGACGTGTCTGAGGTGACACTGGACATCCCCTTTGCCAGCGCCGAAACCATCCCCGCCCGCATCGCCGCCAAGAACCGGGACAGCCAGACCGGGGAGACGGCGGTGGTCTTCGAGTGCGCCTATATGGACGCGGACCTGGCCGCCGTGCGCAGCGAGACCGTGCACATCACCGTGAAGACTTACGATGGCGTGCTGGTAAGCGAAAAGGCCCTGCGCTTCGAGGACGTGGAGTACACCACTGTAGATGAAGAAGGCAACGAGACCACCCAGGTAAAGGAAAACGTCAAGGGCGTGTACGTGCAGTACGCGGGGCGGCTGCACTTCGTGCAGGTGTTCACCGAAAAGGACGTAAACGGCTACGCCGTCTGCCGCACAGACCTGACGGAGGCCGAAAAGAAAAGCATGGTCACGGGCTCCACCGTGCAGCTTTATGACGAAGTGGTGGTGGCGGGCACAGACCTTTACGACGGGAAAGTGGTAGGATAAGACGAAAGGGAGAAGGGTTGGGATAGATATGGCAGCATTTGACGAAAACTACGCCCGGGTGAAGGAAGAGATCGCCCAGGCGGCCCGGCGGGCCGGGCGGGCCCCGGAGGAGATAACGCTTCTGGCGGCCACAAAGACGGTGCCGGCGGAGACCATCAACTACGCTATAGGCCGGGGCCTTACCTGCCTGGGGGAAAACCGGGTGCAGGAGCTTCTGGACAAATACGAGGCCCTGGATAAAGAAAACTGCGACCTGCAGTTCATCGGACGGCTGCAAACGAATAAAGTGAAATATCTTATCGGCAAGGTCAGCTGCGTCCAGTCGGTAGACAGCGTGCGGCTGGCGGTTGAAATCTCCCGGCAAAGCGAGAGGGCGGGCCTTGTCACCGGGGTGCTGGTGCAGGTGAATATCGGGAAAGAGGCGCAAAAGGGCGGCGTGCTGCCGGAGGCCCTCCTGGAATTCATCGACCAGATACGGGAATTTCCGGGGATACGGGTAGACGGATTGATGACAGTTCCGCCCATTTGCGACAAGAAATCTGTATTATCAGCATATTTTTTGGCCATGCACAAATATTATGTTGACATAGCGGCCAAAAAAATAGATAATGTAAATATGCGCAGCCTTTCCATGGGGATGTCCTCGGACTTCCCCCTGGCCATAGAGTGCGGGGCCACCATGGTACGGGTGGGCTCGTCGCTGTTCGGGGCGCGGCAGTATGCCTGAATGAATTCGGGGAGGTCAGTTTAGAAGATGGCAGGTTTCAAGGAAAAATTACAGCGGATGTGGAATCCGCCGGACGATGAGTACGAATACGAGGACGAATATTACGAAGACGAGGAGCAGGAGGCACAGGAGCCGGAGGCCCCGGCGGGCAACTACCAGGAGCCCCGCCGCAGCGGCACCGACTACGGCTTCGACACCTTTTCCTCCCGGTCCTCCTGGTCTACGGGCCGGGGGGGCGGCAGCGCCGGGGGTTCCGGCTCTTCCGGGAACGTGGTGGACATCACCCGCTCGAAGGGGCGGCCCCAGGTGGTTTTGTTCCAGCCGGTGTCCTTCGGGGAAGAAGCCAAGGAGATTGCCGACGAGCTTCTGCGCCGGCACACGGTGGTATTAAACCTGGAGAAGACCGAAAAGGACGTGGCCCGGCGCATCGTGGATTTTTTAAGCGGCGTGGCCTACGCCAACAACGGCAAGATCCAGAGGGTGGCCACCCGCACCTTCATCGTCACGCCCTACGACGTGGACGTTTCCGGCGACGAGATCTTGGACGAGCTGGAAAGCAGCGGCCTGTACTTTTAGCCCATGGCCGGAAGTCAACAGGACCTTCTGCTGCGGAAGCTGGAGGACGGCCTGCGCAGGGCCCGGGGGCGGCCGGCCTTCCTGGGCTTTTTGGACGAGAGCCAGCAGGCGGAGCTCAAAAGGGCCCTGTCCCGCCGGCGGGAAGCGAAAAGCCTTTTCTGGGGCGGCTTCCCAGAGGCCGAGCGGGCCATGCTGGGCCTTTTCCCCGACTATATGGAGCCGGACCCGGCCATGTTCCCCATAGAGGCGGTGACCTTCACCTACCGCAAAGAAGACAGCCCCGGCCACCGGGACTTCCTGGGGGCCATGATGGGCCTGGGGGTGGAGCGGGCCGTGGTGGGGGACATCCTCATAGAGGAGGGCCGGTGCGTGGCCTTTGTGAAAGAGGAGATGGCCGGGTACTTTGCGGGGGAGCTCACAAAGATAGGCCGCGTGGGCGTAAAAACTGCCCTGGGCGCCCAGGAGCCCCTGCCCGTTGGGCACACCTTCCGGGAGATAAAGGGCGTGGCGGCCTCCGCGAGGCTTGACTGCCTGACCGCTGTAGTCTGCCGCACCAGCCGGGAAAAGGCCGCTCAGATGGTCATAACGGGCCTGGTGCAGCTCAACCACACAGAAACCTTGAGCCCGTCGGCCCGGGTGCAGGAGGGGGACGTCCTCTCCATCCGGGGGGAGGGCAAATTCATCATAGACCGGCTGGGGCCTTTTACCCAGAAAGGCCGGCTTTCCGTGCAATGCAGGAAATATCAATAAGGGGGATACCGAACCAATGCTGACGGTAAAGGAAATCAATGAGGTAAGCTTTGGCAAGGCCGGGTTTTCCGGCTATAAGCCCGAGGACGTGGACAATTTCATCGACGAGGTGGCCGCGTCCTTCGAGCAGCTGGAAAAAGAGCGGGACGCGGCCCAGGCCCAGTTACAGGAGCTGGCCCAGCAGAACACGGCCCTGACCGCCAAGGCCGCGGACCTGACCGCCAAAAATGGGGAGCTGCAGAAGAAGCTTTCCATCCTGGCCCAGAAGATCGAATCCTACCGGGCGGACGAGGACGGCATCAAGGAAGCCATTATCAGCGCCCAGCGCATGGGAAAGCAGGAGGTGCAGGAGGCCAGAGACAAAGCCGCCATCATGCTGGCCGACGCCAAGGAGGAGGCCGGGAAAATTTTAGAGGAGGCAAAGACCGAGGCCTCGAAAGCCGCCGGGGAGTACGCCGCCCAGGCCGAGGCCAAAAAGGGCGAGCTGGAGGAAATCAAGCGGCAGGTGTCTACCTTTAGGGTGTCGCTTTTGGAAATGTACAAAAAGCACCTGGAGTGCATCGACCACATCCCCTCCTTCCGCTCTAAAGACGACAAGCCCCAGGAGCCGGAAAAGGACCCGGAGGTGGAAAAGGAGCAGAAGCTCTTAGAGGAGCGCCAGGCCCAGCAGAAGCGCCAGATGGAAGAGGAGCGGGAGCTGGAGCGCCAGCGGCAGATCGAGCACCAGCGGGAGCTGGAGAGGCAGAGGGAAATTGAGCGCCAGCGGGAGCTGGAGCGGCAAAGGGAAGCCGAGCGCCAGCGTCAGCTTCAGCTGGAACAGCAGCGGGAAGCGGAACGCCAGCGGCAGCTTCAGTTAGAGCAGCAGCGGGAGGCGGAGCGCCAGCGCCAGCTTCAATTAGAACAGCAGCGGGCCCAGGAGGAGGCCGCGGGCCTTAACGACCGGGTGAGCTACGTGCAGGAGCAGCTGCAGCCCTCTGTGCCCGAAGGGGACTACGGCGACCTGTCCGACGTGGGCATCAAGACCTACGCGAACATCCCCGAGACCCTGCGCCGGGAAAAAAGCAGCCATTTCAGCAACATCCAGTTTGGCGACGACGTGGAGCTGGACCCCAAGGAAAGCCGGAAGCGCAAGCGGTAAGGGGGCAGCATGAGGAAAAAATGGTTCTGTTTTTGCGGGGTGCTGCTGGGGGCCCTGGCGCTCATCGGCGTAGACCAGTGGACCAAAAGCCTGGCTCTGCGGCACCTTCGGGGCAACGAGCCCGTGCCGGTGGTGCCGCACCTTTTAGAGTTCTGCTACGTGGAGAACTACGCGGCGGCCATGGGGCTCTACAAGGGGCTCATCTGGCTGGTGGTGCTGTGCACGGTCCTTGTGAGCATCGGGATATTGGGGGCGCTTCTGCTCTATAAAGAGCACACCGTCTACAGCTACATCGCCTGCCTGCTGCTGCTCTCCGGCGGCGTGGGCAACCTCTGCGACCGGTTCCTTCACGGCTTTGTGGTGGATTTCATCCACGTGCTGTTCTTCCCCTATGTGTTCAACGTGGCGGACTGCTGCGTCACCGTGGGGGTGGTGTGCTTTGGCATCCACTGTATGGTGCAGGCCCGCCGGGAGAAGGCCGCCGCCGCGGAAAAGGAGGCCTGACCATGGCCCCGGTCACAGTAAAAGTAGAGCGGGAAGGGGAAAGGCTCGACAAGCTCCTTACAGAGGCGCTGCCCCAGCTGACCCGCTCGGCGGCCCAGGGGCTGATCGCCCAGGGGCTGGTACAGGCGGGGGGCCGGCCCCTGCCCAAAAACGCCAGGCTGCCCCTGGGCACGGAGATCTCCGTCACCCTGCCGGACCCAAAGCCCCTGGCGGTACAGGGGGAGGACATCCCCTTAGACATCGTGTATGAAGACGGCGACCTGCTGGTAGTCAATAAGCCAAAGGGCATGGTGGTGCACCCGGCCCCCGGGAATGAGTCCGGGACCCTGGTGAACGCCCTGCTTTTTCATTGCGGGGATTCCCTCTCGGGCATCAACGGCGTGCTGCGGCCGGGCATTGTCCACCGCATCGACAAGGACACCAGCGGGCTTTTGGTCGTGGCCAAAAACGACCGGGCCCACCGGGGCTTGGCGCAGCAGATCGAGGCCCACAGCTTCACCCGGGAGTACCGGGCGGTGGTGTACGGGAATGTGAAGGAGGACGCGGGCACCGTAGACAAGCCCTTGGCCCGCCACAAGACCGACCGGAAGAAAATGGCTGTGCGCTATGACGCCCCCGCCGCCCGCCGGGCCGTGACCCATTATTTTGTGGAGGAGCGCCTGCCGGGCTTCACCTATCTGCGCCTGCGGCTGGAGACGGGCCGCACCCATCAGATACGGGTGCACATGGCAAGCCTTAACCACCCGGTGGCCGGGGACCCGGTGTACGGCCCCAAAAAGGTCATCGCATCCCTGGGGGGCCAGTGCCTGCACGCGGGGAAAATCGGCTTTCTGCACCCGGTTTCCGGGGAATACCTGGAGTTTGCGGCCCCTTTACCCCCCTATTTTGCCGATTTCCTTACAAAACTGCGCAAATAAAAAAGGAGTACGCCCTTAAGGCGCGCTCCTCTTTTTTATCCTTATGCCTCAGTGCTCCAGGTGCGTCACCGTGGACTTCACCCGCAGGCGGTTGAGGGCCCGGGCCAGGGTGGCCTGGGCCACCTGGTACTCCTGGCGGCTCTTCTTCTGCAGCATGGCCTCCATGGCCTCGTCGGCCTCCCGGCGGGCCCGGGCGGCGTCGATCTCTTCGGGCCGCTCGGCGGAGTCCACCAGCACCAGCACGTCGTTGTGCTCCACCTTCACCATGCCCGGGGACACAGCGGCCGTCTGGGTCTCGCCGCCGGGCACCCGGTAGCGCATGGCGCCCGGCCGCACCGCGGCAATCATGCTGCTGTGGTGGGCCAGGATGCACTGTTCCCCGTCGGTGGTAGAGATGGTCAGGCTCTCGCAGGGGCCCTCGTAAAAGGTCTTGTCAGCGGCCAGGATGTGCACTTGAAACGATGCCATCACAGCTCACCCGCTTCCATCTTTTTGGCCTTTTCCACCACGTCCCGCCAGGTGCCCACATTGTAGAAGGCTGCCTCGGGGTACTCGTCCAGTTCGCCGTCCACCAGCTTGCCGAAGCTCTCCAGGGTGTCCTTCAGGGGCACGTAGACCCCGGGGATGCCCGTGAACTTCTCCGCCACGTGGGTGGGCTGGGCAAAGAACCGCTGCAGCCGCCGGGCCCTGGCCACCACCTTCTGGTCCTCCTCGCTGAGCTCATCCATGCCTAAAATGGCGATGATGTCCTGGAGTTCGTTGTACTTTTCCAGAATCTCCTGGCACTTGCGGGCGATGCGGTAGTGCTCCTTGCCCACCACGTCCGCCTCCAAGATGCGGGAGGAGGAGGCCAGGGGGTCCACGGCCGGGTAGATGCCCTGCTCGGAGATCTTGCGGCTGAGCACCGTGGTGGCGTCCAGATGGGCGAAGGTAGTGGCCGTGGCCGGGTCGGTCAGGTCGTCGGCGGGCACGTACACCGCCTGCACAGAGGTGACAGAGCCCTCCTTCGTGGAGGTGATGCGCTCCTGCAGCTCGCCCATCTCGTTTGCCAGGGTGGGCTGGTAGCCCACGGCCGAGGGCATGCGCCCCAAGAGCGTGGAGACCTCGCTGCCCGCCTGCACGAAGCGGAAGATGTTGTCGATAAACAGCAGCACGTCCTTGTGCTCCTGGTCTCTGAAGTACTCGGCCATGGTAAGGCCCGACAGGGCCACCCGCATGCGCACGCCCGGCGACTCGTTCATCTGCCCGAACACCAGGGCCGTCTTGTCAGAGACGCCGCTTTCCCGCATCTCCCGCCACAGGTCGTTGCCCTCGCGGCTGCGCTCGCCCACGCCGGTGAAGATGGAGTACCCGCCGTGCTCCATGGCCACGTTGTGGATGAGCTCCTGGATGAGCACGGTCTTGCCCACGCCCGCGCCGCCGAAGAGGCCGATCTTGCCGCCCCGGGGGTAGGGTTCCAACAGGTCGATGACCTTGATGCCCGTCTCCAATATCTCAACGGCCGGGCTCTGCTCCTCAAAGGAGGGCGGGTCCCGGTAGATGCTGCGAAGGGGCGTGCCCTCGGGCACAGGCCCGCCGCCGTCTATGGGCTGGCCCAGGACGTTGAACATCCGCCCCAGGGTAGCTTTGCCCACGGGCACCTCTATGGTGTGCCCGGGCACGTCTACCGCAAGGCCCCTTTGCAGGCCCTCGCTTGCCGAGAGCATGATGCACCGCACCCGGTTTTTATTCATGTGCTGGGCCACCTCCATGACCCGGGTGACGCCGTCCCTTTCCACGGTGAGCTGCTCACGCAGACGGGGCAGGGCACCCTGTATCTCCACATCGACTACGGGACCGGATATCTGTACGATGATTCCTTTTTCCAAATCCCTCACCTTCCCTTCTTTTGACGCTGGGCCTTGGCCCCGGCGGAGATCTCCGTGATCTCCTGGGTGATAGCCGACTGCCGGACCCGGTTATACTGGAGGGACAGCTCTCCCAAAAGCTTCTCCGCGTTCTGATCGGCGCTGTCCATGGCCGTCATGCGGGCGTTCTGCTCGCAGCAGAAGCTGTCGATCAGGGCGCTGTAAATAAAGCCGGACACGTAGCTCTGCATGATGCTGTTAAGCACAGTCTTCACGTCGGGCAGGAACTCGAAGGGTTCCCGCACCTCTTTTTCCTTTTGGGCCGTGTCCGCGAAATAAGAGCGGTGGAAAGGCAGCAGCCGGTCGCAGTGGGCTGTGAAGCTGACGCTGCTCTCCATGTCCGTGTATATGACGAATATCTTCTTGAGCTCCCCCCGGTCGAAGCCGTCTAACAGCAGGGCGCTGATCTCTCGGGCCCGCTGCATGGTGGGGTTCTGGGCGGTGTAGAGGAAGCTGTGCTCGATGGGGATGCGCCGCTGCATAAAGAACCGCCGGCCGTATTCCCCCACCACAAAGAGCTTTGTGTCCGGGTGGCTCTCCAAAAGCCGCAGGGCCTCTTTGATGGCGTTCTGGTTATAAGAGCCCGCCAGGCCCTTGTCGGCGGTGATGACCAGGCACCCGTAGGCGCCCTCCTCCAGCACAGAGCCGTCCGGGGGGTAGAAGTAGTGGCTCTCAACGTCTCGGGCCGTGCGGAAAATGCGCTTTATCTCCCCCTGCAGCGCCTCGAAGTAGGGCCGGGTGTGGTCCAGCTCCTGCCGGGCACGGCGCAGCTTTGTGGAGGCTATCAGGTACATGGCGTTTGTGATCTTCCTTGTCTCCCGCACGCTCTCTATATGGGACTTTATTTCCTTCGTACCGGGCATACTCAGCACCCACGCTTTCCTGCCTGGAACTTCTCCAGGCACTCTTTCGAAAGGTTCACGATCTCCTCCCGGTCGTCTTCAAAGAGCTTGCCGGTCTGGTCGGCCCGGCGGCAGATGTCCGGGGCAGCCTCCTCGATGAAGCGCAGGAGCTCCCCGCGGAAGTCGTCGATGTCGTCCAAAGCGACCTCCTCGAACACATGGGCCATGGCGGCCACCAGGATAATCACCTGCTGGTGCTGGGAAAACGGCGCGTACTGGGGCTGGCGCAAAAGCCGCATGAGCCCCTGGCCGTAGAGCAGCTGGCGCTTGGTGGCGTCGTCCAGGTCGCTGGAAAACTGGGTGAAGACCTCCATCTCCCGGTACTGGGCCAGGTCCAGGCGGATGGCGCCGGCGGCGGACTTCATGGCCTTTGTCTGGGCGTCGCCGCCCACGCGGGACACAGACAGGCCCACGTTCACAGCCGGGCGCTGGCCCGCGAAGAACAGGTCGCTCTCCAAGAAGATCTGGCCGTCTGTAATGGAAATGATGTTGGTGGGGATATAGGCGGACACGTCCCCGGCCTGAGTCTCCACAATGGGCAGGGCCGTCATGGAGCCGCCGCCCAGCTCGTCAGACAGATGGGCCGAGCGCTCTAAAAGCCGCGAGTGCAGGTAGAACACGTCGCCGGGGAAGGCCTCGCGGCCGGGGGAGCGCTCAAGAAGCAGGCTCAGGGCCCGGTAGGCGATGGCGTGCTTCGACAGGTCATCGTAGACGATGAGCACGTCCCTGCCCTGGCGCATGAAGTACTCGCCCAAAGCGCACCCGGCGTAGGGGGCGATGTACTGCAAAGCGGCAGAGGCCCCGGCCGGGGCGCTGACCACGGTGGTATAGTCCATGGCCCCCCGGCGGGAAAGGTTCTCCACCAGCTGGGCGATAGAGCTGGTCTTCTGGCCGATGGCCACGTAAATGCACACCACGTTCTTGCCCTTCTGGTTTAAGATGGTGTCCAGGGCGATGGCGGTCTTTCCGGTCTGGCGGTCGCCGATAATCAGCTCACGCTGGCCCCGGCCGATGGGGAACATGGAATCGATGGCCAGAAGGCCCGTCTCCATGGGGGTGTTCACAGGCTGGCGGTCCAGGATGCCCGGGGCGGGGGACTCGATGGGGAAGTGGGTCTCGGCCTCGATGTGCCCCTTGCCGTCGATGGGGATGCCCAAAGCGTCCACCACCCGGCCCAAAAAGCCGTCGCCCACACGCATGGCGGCGGTCTTGCCGGTGCGGCGCACGGGGCTGCCGGCGGTGATCTCCTGGCTGTCGCCGAAGAGGATGCAGCTCAGGTCGTTTTCCCGCAGGTCCTGCACCATGCCCTTCACGCCGGAGTTAAAGAGCAGGATTTCCCCGTACTTCACGTGCTCCATGCCGCCCACGGTGCAGATCTCGCTGCCCACGGTGAGCACCTCGCCGAACTCCTCGGGGCTCACGGCGGGGTTCCATTCCTGCACGGCCTCCCGCATCAGGGGCAGAAGCTCCTCCTGGCCCGGGCGCAGGGCCCGCAGGTAATCTTCAAACTGCCGCAGCCGCCCGTGGGGGGTCCAGTCGTACACGTCAGACCCCACCTGCAGCCGAAAGCCCGTTTTCAGGGCGTCGTCCCGCTCCCAGGTGATGGGCACCTTGCGGTCGTACTTTTTGGCCAAAAACCGGGAGAAGCGCCCTAGCTGCTCCTCGCTGGGCTCTCTGGCGCTGCGGAGTATGGCCTTCAGGCGGCCTCTATCGGCTCTCATTTCCGCTGCCTCCTTCTGCCAGGTTCAGGAACTGGTCGAAGGGGTCGGCGCCCGGCTGCAGCACGATCTTCTCCGCCGCCTCGGTGGCAAGCTTTTTGAGCTCCCGCTGGGCCTCCTTCATGACCTTGTCCTTGCTGTGCTCGGCCTCGGCGCGGGCCTGGGCCACGATCTGCTGGGCCTGCTTCTTGGCTTCATTCAGTTGCTCCTGGGTGGATTTTTCCACCGCCTGCTGCACCTTTGTGCGGGCCTCGTGTATTTCGTCCTCCG
>CANRZD010000073.1 GCA_947644325.1 uncultured Clostridia bacterium | reverse complement strand
CAGTACCAGCACGACATGCCCCAGGCCCGGCTTTCTGAGGCGCTGGACGGCGTGGTGGAGGACTGCGTCAACGCCGTGGGGGTGGATGTGAACACGGCCTCCCCGTCGCTTCTGCGGCGGGTGGCCGGGGTGAGCCCCACCGTGGCCAAAAACGTGGCCGCCTACCGGGAGGAAAAAGGGCGCTTTTCCACCCGAAAGGAGCTCCTAAAGGTGCCGAAGCTGGGGCCAAAGGCCTTCGAACAGTGCGCGGGCTTCCTGCGGGTGCCGGAAAGCGACAACGTGCTGGACCGCACGGCCGTGCACCCGGAGTCCTACAAGGCGGCGGAAAAGCTCTTAAATCTCTGCGGGTACAGCCTCACAGACGTGGGCTCCTTAGGGGAGCTGGACGAGCGCCTGCGGGGCCTGGGCCTGGAGAAGGCCGCAGAGGCCTGCGGCGTGGGCGTGCCCACCCTGCGGGACATCTGCGCCGAGCTGCAGAAGCCCGGCCGGGACCCCCGGGACGAGCTGCCGCCCCCGCTTCTGCGCACAGACGTAATGGACCTTGCGGACCTTACCCCCGGCATGCAACTTATGGGCACCGTGCGCAACGTGGTGGACTTCGGGGCCTTTGTAGACATCGGCGTGCACCAGGACGGCCTCGTGCACGTGTCCCAGATCACCGACCGGTTCATCCGCCACCCCTCAGAGGCTGTGGCGGTGGGGGACGTAGTGGAGGTGACAGTGCTGGAGGTGGACGCCCCCCGCAAGCGCATCTCCCTGACCATGAAGCGGCCAAAGGCCCAGCCGTAAGGTTTTCGTAAGGAATCAGATAAGCATTTGCGGCTTTTTCCCTGTATAATATTGGGAGAATTCAAAAGGAAAAGGGGAGTTTTTTATGGAACAGCGGGTACAATATGTTTGCCCCAAATGCGGCTGCCGGAACTACGAAAGCGACCAGTTCCAGGCCACAGGGGGCAATTTCGCGAAAATTTTCGATATCCAGAACAAGAAGTTCGTCACCGTCACCTGCTGCCAGTGCGGGTATACCGAGCTCTATAAGGCCCAGACCTCTGACGGGTGGAACGTGCTGGATTTCCTCATCGGCAACTAGTCGGCGGGAAAGGAAAAGGAGGCACTTATGTTTCTTATAAACGCTGCGTACTATGACGAGGATTTCCGCCTCACCCACGGTGACATCGAGATCGAGGACGGGCGCATCCGCCAGGTGGGGGAGAGGCTCTCCTACACCCAGCAGGACTTGGCCGTGGACTGCCAGGGCTACACCATCGCGCCCGGCTTTGTGGATATCCACATCCACGGCGCCATGGGGGCCGACGCCTGCGACGGCACCCGGGAGGCATTGGACGCCATGGCGAGGTTCCTTCTGCAGCACGGCGTCACCTCCTTTTGCCCCACCACCATGACCACCGGGGAGGAAACGATCCGGCAGGCCCTGCTGGCCGCCCGTGACTGCGCGGACCACCCCTTGGAGGACGGGGCCCGGGTAGTGGGCGTGAACATGGAGGGGCCCTTTATCTCCATGGAGAAGCGGGGGGCCCAGAAGGCCGAGCACATCGTGCCCCCGGACCTTGCGCTGTTTCAGAAGTATTTCGATTTGTGCGGGGGCCTTGTGAAGCTCGTGGATATCGCCCCGGAGCAGCCCGGCGGCCTTGATTTCGCGGCCGGGGCCAAGGAGTTGTGCACGGTGTCCATCGCCCACACCACCGCAGGGTTTGAGGAGGCCCGGGCCGCCTTTGACAGCGGCGTCACCCACGCCACCCACCTTTTTAACGCCATGTCCGGGCTCAGCCACCGGGCCCCCGGAGTGGTGGGGGCTGTGTTCAGCGACCCCCGGGTCACCGCCGAGCTCATCTGCGACGGCGTGCACATCCATCCGGCGGTGCTGCAGACGGCCTTCAAGGTGCTGGGGGAGCGGGCGATCATTATCAGCGACTCCATGCGCGCCAACGGCATGCCCGAGGGCGAGCCCTTTGACCTGGGGGGCCAGCAGGTCACCGTGCGCGGCGGCAAGGCCGTGCTGGCGGATGGCACCATAGCGGGCTCTGTGACGAACCTCCATCAGGAAATAAAGAACCTGGTCTCTTGGGGCGTACCCCTGGGAGAAGCCCTGAAAGCCGCCGCCCTGACGCCCGCCCGGGCCATCGGCCTGGACAAGGAGATTGGCAGCATACGCCCGGGCAAGCGGGCAGACCTGGTGGTGCTGGACAGCGCCTTGGAGATCGTTGGGGTTTATCACTAGAAGGCCTTTCGATCAAAAAGAAATTTTGGCAAAAAAATACAAAGCGTTATATGGGCCCTTGACAACGGCTTTCCTATATTCTATACTAATCTTTGGCATCACAACAGGCTGTGGCCTGCTGTGATATCAGTACAAAATGCAGAAAGGTGATATGTGCAAAATGAAAAAGAATCTTTTCCGCCTGATGGCCTGCGTTATGGCCTTCGCCATGGTGCTGTCTCTCACGGCCTGCGGCGGCGACTCCAAGCCCTCTTCCTCCAGCGCAAGCTCCAGTTCCGCGGTTTCCTCCGCAGTGAGCACCCCCGAGAGCGAGCCCTCCTCTGAAGCTTCCAGCGAGGCCTCCTCTGAGGCGGCCCCCGCTGGCGACAAGTACGCCAGCGTCCAGGAGTTCCTGGAGGACCCTACGGTCAAGAGCAACCTGGAGACCATGATGGGCGGCATGGATGACAGCATGAACATTGATATTTCCGGCGACGGCGACAAGCTGGTCTACACCTTTACCTTCACAGAGGACGTAGGCGACGTGGAGGTCATCCGGGCCGCCATGGAAGAGGAAATGAAGAAGGACGATTTCGCCGGCACCTTCCGCCACATCGCGGCTTCCCTCAGCGAGGCCATCGAGGTGACGAACCCCTCTGTTGTGGTTACTTACTTGAACGTGGACGGCACAGAGATCTACTCCCAGGAGTTCTTCCCGGAATAAAATAAGCATAAGAAAATCCCCCGGTTCTCCGCCGGGGGAATTTTTTTGCTTCTTACTGTATTACTGCACGATGCTCTCGCCGGTCATTTCAGCAGGCTGAGGCAGGCCCAGGATTTTCAGCATCGTGGGCGCGATATCCGCCAGCCGCCCGCCGGAGCGGAGGGTGCAGGGGTGGTTGATGACACAGAAGGGCACAGGGTTGGTGGTGTGGGCGGTAAAGGGCGAGCCGTCATCCTCCACCATCTTGTCCGCGTTGCCGTGGTCGGCGGTGAGCAGCACGCAGCCGCCCATTTCCTTCACGGCCTCTACCACGCGGCCCACGCAGGTGTCCACGGCCTCCACGGCCTTCACAGCGGCCTCGAAGACGCCGGTGTGGCCCACCATGTCGCAGTTGGCGTAGTTGAGGATCAGGGCGTCGTACTTGCCGGACTTCACGGCCTCCACCATCTTGTCGGTGACTTCATAGGCGCTCATCTCCGGCTGCAGGTCATAGGTGGCCACAGAGGGCGACTTGACCAGGATGCGGTCTTCGCCGGGGTACTGCTTCTCCACGCCGCCGTTGAAGAAGAAGGTGACATGGGCGTACTTCTCCGTCTCGGCAATGCGCAGCTGGGTCAGCCCCTTTTGAGAGATGTACTCGCCGAAGGTGTTCGTCAGGGACTCGGGCTTATAGGCCACGTCCACGTTGGGCATGGTGGCGTCGTACTGGGTCATGCACACGTAGTTGAGAGGGAAGAAGCCCTTCTTCCGCTCAAAGCCGGAGAAGTCCGGGTCTACCAGGGTGCGGGTAATCTCCCGGGCCCGGTCCGGGCGGAAGTTGTAGAAGATCACAGAGTCCCCGGGCCCGATGGGCTCAGCCCCCGCGCACACGGTGGGCGCCACGAACTCGTCGGTGACTTCCTTGTCGTAGGAGTTCTGCACGGCGCACACGGGGCATTCGGCCTGCTCGCCCTCGCCGTAGACCATGGCGGCGTAGGCCTTCTCCACCCGCTCCCAGCGGTTGTCACGGTCCATGGCGTAGTAGCGGCCCATGACGGTGGCCGCCTTGCCCACGCCGATCTCCTCCAGCTTCTTAAGCAGCTCGGCCACGTAGTCCTTGCCGCTGCTGGGGGGCACGTCCCGGCCGTCTAAGAAGCAGTGCACGAAGACCTTAGTGAGGCCCATGCGCTTTGCCATCTCCAGCAGGGCGTACAGGTGGGTGTTGTGGCTGTGCACGCCGCCGTCAGACAGAAGGCCCATAAGGTGCAGGGCCTTGCCGTTTGCCTTGGCGGACTCCATGGCCTTCACCAGGGCGGGGTTCTTGTCCATGTCCCCCTCCTGGGCGGACTTGGTGATGCGGGTCAGCTCCTGGTACACAATGCGCCCGGCGCCGATGTTGGTGTGGCCCACTTCACTGTTTCCCATCTGGCCGTCGGGCAGGCCCACGTCCATGCCGGAGGCCCCAATCTTCGTCACGGGGTTCTCCTTCAGGATCTTGTCGAGTTCAGGGGTGTTGGCGGCTACAATGGCATTGCCCTCTTTCCCGGCGATGCCAAAGCCGTCTAAGATCATCAAAACGAGAGGTTTTTTCATGCTTTCACAGTTTCCTTTCATTTTTTCTTGTTGCGCAGGGTGATGACCAGGTCAACCACCAGCAGCAAAAGGCTGCCCAAAAGGCACAGGATGGACATGGTGGGGAGGAAGGGGCCCAGCCTTTCCATGGCGAGCCTGTAGATCCCATTGTCGCCACCCTGGGCCATGATGGCAACGCACACATACCGGGCGATGCAGAACAGCGCCGAGGTGATCCAAAGCGTGCAGACATATCGGTCCAAATTGCGGTTCATTCAAGTTTCTCCTTGCTTCGTTTTTCGGGCCGCAATGAGATAGCGGTGGATGCGGCCCTCTATAGAGCCCCGGCGCTCCAGAAGGGCCTGGGCCTCCAAAAGCCGGGGCAGGCAGGCGTCCACGGAGAAGTCCGGGAACTCCCAGGGGATCACCCGGGCAAACCACACCAGGGCCCCCACGTCAAAGAAACGGATGGGCCGGAAGGCCTCCTCCCCCCGCAGGACCGTAAAGCCCGCTTCTTCAAAGCGCCGGGCCTGTTCTTTGAGGTTCAGCCCCGGAAAGGGCCTGGGCGTGCCGGGCAGCAGCAGTTCTGTGAGCTCCCGGTCGTTTTTCTCGCCCACCTGCTGGGTGAGGAAGAGCCCGCCCGGCTTCAGAATGCGGCTAAGCTCCCGTGGGTCAAAGTCCCCATGCCGGTTGGTAATAATGTCAAAGGCGCCGTCCCCAAAGGGCAGGGCAGAGCAGTCCGCGGCTTCCCGGAAATCGATGCCCAAAGGCAGCAGGGTCCGGCGGCACAGCTCCACGTTGGGCGGGTAGCCCTCGGTGGCGCTTGTCATGGCATAGGGGTGCCCCAGGCTCAGCAGGAACTCCCCGCCGCCGGTGTCATAGTCCAGCAGCCGGTGCCCCGGCTTCAAGTGCTCCCCAATGACCTGCCGGAAGTCCCAGGGCAGGTCTTCTTCCTCCGTGTACCGCCCCCGGATGTGGGAAAAATCCCACCCCACCATGCGGGCGGCTTCTTCTTCGGCCTTCCAGGCCTTGTACAGTTCGTTCATAATTCTGCTCCTTTTCATTTGTTTTTTATCCAAATGCCGGTGCAGAACGTCTGACAGATCCATTCCCAGTGCAGATGCCAGACTAATCCTGCACCGGGAAGCTACCTCGAACGAACGCCATAAAGGCCCACCTTCTTTCTGTCCCCGAATCGTCTTATCCCTTGGTGACCGCCTCGATGATGGCCGCGAAGTCCGCGGGCTTCAGGGATGCGCCGCCGATGAGGCCGCCGTCCACGTCGGGCTGGGCCAGCAGCTCGGCGGCGTTTGCGGCGTTCATAGAGCCGCCGTACTGGATGGTGATGCCCTCGCCGGCCGCCTCGTCATAGAGCTCCTTGATGGTGTCGCGGATCAGGGCGCAGACCTCGTTGGCCTGTTGGGCCGTGGCGGTCTTGCCGGTGCCGATGGCCCACAGGGGCTCATAGGCGATGATGACGCGCCCAAGCTCCTCCTTGCTCACGCCGCCCAGGGCGATCTTGGTCTGCATGGCCACCAGCTCGCTGGTGATGCCCTGCTCCCGCTGCTCCAGGGTCTCGCCCACGCAGAGGATCACGGTGAGGCCCGCGTCCAGGGCGGCCCGGGTGCGGTCGTGCACAGTCACGTCGGTCTCGCCGAAGTACTGGCGGCGCTCGCTGTGGCCGATGATGACGATGTTTATACCCATAGCGGCCAGCATGTCAGCGGCGATTTCCCCGGTAAAGGCCCCGGACTTGGCCCAGTGGCAGTTCTCCGCGCCGATCTGGATGTTGGTGCCCTTGGCGGCCTCCTGGGCGGCCCACAGGTCCACATAGGGGGTGCAGGCCATCACGTCGCAGCCCGCGTCCTTCACCAGGGGGGCGATGGCGGAAATGAGTTCCTTTGCCTCCTCGGGGGTCTTGTTCATCTTCCAGTTTCCGGCGATAACGGCCTTGCGTACAGCTTTATTCATAGTAAATGCATCCTTTCTGTTATTTATCCAGGTCCTCCGTCACAATGCCTAAAGCTTCCAGCTTGGCTTTGGTGATCTTGATCTGGTAGTCGACCTCGCTGTCTTTGTCCTGCGCGGTCTTGATCCTTTGCAGCTTTGCGTATTCTTCGATTAAAGCAGTGGCTTGTTCTTTTTCGGTCATGTTCTGATCCATCCTTTCTACCTCCTGCCAATCAAAATGAAGAGGGCGGAGAAACCCCCGCCCTCCATACAACAAAATTATTTCTCGTTGAGGCAGGCGATGCCGGGCAGCTCCAGGCCCTCCAGGAACTCCAGGGAAGCGCCGCCGCCGGTGGAGATGTGGGTCATCTTGTCGGCAAAGCCCAGCTTCTCCACGGCCGCCGCGGAGTCGCCGCCGCCGATGATGGAAATAGCGCCGCTCTCGGCCACAGCCTTGGCTACGCCGATGGTGCCTGCAGCGAAGTTCTCCCACTCAGAAACGCCCATGGGGCCGTTCCAGACCACGGTGCCCGCGCCCTTGATGGCGTCGGCAAAGAGCTCGGCGGTCTTGGGGCCGATGTCCATGCCCATCCAGCCGTCGGGGATCTCAGAGGAGGCCACTACCTGGCTCTCGGTGTCCGGGTCGAAGGCCTTGCCAACCTTGGTGTCAATGGGCAGCAGGAACTTCACGCCGTTCTTCTCAGCGTTTGCCATGGTCTCCTTGGCAAGCTCCAGCTTATCCTCCTCGCAGATGGAGGTGCCGATGGAGTAGCCCTGGGACTTTAAGAACGTGTAGGCCATGCCGCCGCCGATGATAAGGGTGTCCACCTTGCTGATGAGGTTGTCGATGACGCCGATCTTGTCAGAGACCTTGGCGCCGCCCAGGATGGCCACGAAGGGCCGCTTGGGCTCGGTGAGGGCGCCGCCCATGACGGTGATCTCCTTCTGGATCAGATAGCCGCACACGGCGGGCAGGTAATGGGACACGCCCTCGGTAGAGGCATGGGCCCGGTGGGCGGTGCCAAAGGCGTCGTTCACATAGATCTCAGCCAGAGAGGCCAGGGCCTTGGCGAAATCCGGGTCGTTCTTGGTCTCTTCGGCGTGGAAGCGGATGTTCTCCAGGATCATCACGTCGCCGTCTTTGAGGGCCGCGGCCTTTGCCTGGGCGTCGGGGCCGATGCAATCTGCGGCCATGATGACGTCCTTGCCCAGGAGCTTGCCCAGCTCGGCGGCCACAGGGGCCAGGGAGAACTTCTTCACGTCGCCCTTGGCGGCCTCCAATGCCTTGGCGGTGGCCTCGGCCTGCTCGGCCTCGGGCATGGCGTCGATCTTCTTCTTCTCCTTCTTGTCCAGCTTCACGGTCTCGTTGAAGATGTTGTGGGGGCGGCCCATGTGAGAGCAAAGGATGACCTTCGCGCCGTGGTCGCTGAGGTACTTCACGGTGGGCAGGGCGCCCACGATGCGCTTGGTATCCGTGATGGCGCCGTCCTTCATGGGCACGTTGAAGTCGCAACGCACCAGGACCTTTTTGCCGCTGACGTCAATGTCCTCGACAGTTTTCTTGTTGAGATAGTTCATGTTCAGTGCACTCCTTTATTTTTGGTTTAATTGTGAAAGATTGCACAAATTTCCATCTAAAATTATAGTACAGGCTGGGGGATATTTCAAGCCAAAATTTGAGAAAAGGGCCATATTTCTGAAATTTTTTTCCCGCAGGCACTATCTGTGGGGGGCGGGCCCTTATTCCGGGGCCTTCATGCTCTCCACCATGCTGATGTTTTTGAGCTTCCTGCCCATGACGATATTTACAAGAACGCTGAAAAGCACGGTGAGCAGAGCCGACCACAAAAAGCTCAGGGGGTACACCGAGCGGCCGAACATGACGATGTCCACCTCCGCCGTGCGTATGACGAACTGGTGCAGGGCCACCCCCAGCCCCAGGCCGCACAGGCAGCCGATGAGGGTGAGCACCGCCGTCTCCCGGTACACATAGGCGGCCACCTCCCGGTCAAAGAAGCCCAGCACCTTGATGGTGGCCAGCTCCTTCTCCCGCTCGGTGATGTTGATGTTCGTAAGGTTATACAGCACCACAAAGGCCAGGGCTCCGGCGGAGATGATGAGCACCACCACAATCAGGTTCAGGCTCTGTATGGTGTTGTCAAAGCTGCGGGAAATCTCCGTGTTGAAGGTGGTCATGGCCACGTCCCGGCACTCCAGTAAGGCCGTGGTCAGGGCGTCCTCGTCCTTGGGGGACTGCCCCTCCGGCAGACGGCACAGCAGGGAGTTTATCTCCGCAGGCTCCCCGAAGGCCTCCTCATAGGCGGCGGGGGAGAGGTACACATAGTGGTGCACGTAGTTTTCGCATATATCCGTAATGGTAAGGGTGGCTTCCTTCTCGTCGTGGTTCCTTAGGGTGATGGCATCACCCGCCCGCAGGTGGTGCCGTTCCGCCAGCTTTTCGGTGACGATGACCGCCTCCTCGTTAAACTCCACCGGCGCCCCGTCCCTCCGGTGCCGGAAGGTGTAGTATTCCGGCAGCAGGGAAACGTCAGAGGGGGCAAAGATGGTGACGCTGTCGGCAGGGTCATCCCCCCGGGGCACAATCTCCCCGGAGTTCTGCATGGCCGCCAGGTACCCCGCAACCCGGCCCTCGTCCTCCAGTATCTTCTTTAAGTCCCGGCCCTCCAGGGCGCTCTGGTCTGAGAGGCCCACGGTGAGCTGGTAGTGGTTGAGCTCTGTAAACTGCTTGGCGGTGATGTCAGAGATAGAGTCCTTCACCCCAAAGCCCGTAAGCAGCAGGGCCGTGCACCCGGCTATGCCGATGACCGTCATGAAAAAGCGCTTCTTGTAGCGGATGAGGTTTCGGGCCGTGACTTTCTGGGTGAACTTCAGCCGGCTCCACAGGGGGGTGATGTACTCTAGGAAAATGCGCTTTCCGGCCTTGGGCGCCTTGGGGAGCATCAGCCGGGCGGGCACCGCCTGCAGCGTGTGCCAGCAGGCGTTCAGGGTGGCGCCCATGGTGCACAGCACCGCCGCCGCCGAGGCCACGGCCGCGTAGGCCCAGTTAAAGGGTGTGAGCACGTAGGGGATGTCGTACATGATGTTATAGGCCGTGATGATGATAGAGGGGAACAGCCACGACCCCACCGCCAGCCCCATGGCGCACCCGGCCGCGCTGGCCGCCGCCGCGTACAGCAGGTACTTCATGGCGATGTGCCCGGAGGAGTACCCCAGGGCCTTCAATGTGCCGATCTGCTGCCGGTCCTCCTCCACCATGCGGGTCATGGTGGTCAGGGCCACCAGCGCCGCCACCAGGAAGAAGAACAAGGGGAACACCGCCGCGATGGCCGCGATCTTGTCCGCGTTGCCCGCGTAGCTCGCGTAGCTGGTGTTGTCCATGCGGTCAAAGACATACCACTGGCCTTCTTCGATGTTCCGTATCTCCGCCTCCCCGTCCTGTATCTTCTCCCAGGCGTCAGAGAGCTCCGCGTCCGCCTCGGCTTTTCCGTCTTCGTATTCCTTCCAGCCGTCCGCCAGCTCCGCTTTCGCGTCCTCCAGCTGCCGGACGCCGTCATCGTACTGTGCCTGGGCCTCTGTGAGTTGCGCCTCCGCCTCCGAAAACTGGCTCTCCGCCTCCCGCACAGACTGCTGCAATGTAGCCTGGTTCCGGTCCAGCTGGGCCTTCTGGGCGGTAAGGGCGGCCTGCTGGCTCTGCAGGGCCGTGCGCTGGGCCGCTAGCTCCTGCCGCCCCTTTTCCAGCTGGGCCCGGCTGGACTGTGCCTGCTGCAGGCCCTGCTCATATTCGGCCCGGCCCGCTTCTAAAGCCTGACGGGCCCCGGCGGTGTCCGTGCCCTGGGCGGCCAAGGCCTGCAGGCCCCCCTGCAGGGCCGCAAATTGCCCCGCCGCCTCCGGCGAGAGGGCCCCCAACTGTTCTATCAGAGCCAGGGCCCCTGCGTCCGAGGTATCGCCCACAGGCAGGCCCAGGCTTTGGGCCGTCTGCCACAAAAGGGCCTTGCCGTTTTCCAGGGCCGACAGGTTCCCTTCCTGCTCGTCCAGCTGCGCCTTTACCTTTACAAGCTCTGCTTCCGCAGCCTCCACCTGGGAAAGGCCCTCATCGATCTCCTTCTGGGCGGCGTCCAGCTGCTGCCGCCCCGCGTTTATCTGCCCCTGGTACTGGCTGATCTGCCCGTAGCCGCTGTTTATCTGCTGCCGCGCCGAGGCCGTCTGGGACTCGAAAGACGCCCGGTTATCATCCAGCTCCGCCCGGCCGCTTTCGATTTCCGCCTGGGCATCCGCTAGCTTCTGCTCGTTTTCCTCAATCTCCCGCTGCCCGTCCTCCAGCTGGCGCCTTGCGTCCTCCAGCTCGCTTTCCGCGTCGGCCTTGCCGTCTTCGTATTCCTTTTTGGCCTTGTCCAACTCCTCCTGGGCCTCGCTGATGATCTCCTCATACCGCGCCTGGGCCCGCTCCTCGCCCAGGTCCTCCACCCGGGCCTG
>CANRZD010000072.1 GCA_947644325.1 uncultured Clostridia bacterium | reverse complement strand
ATCTTTCTGCGCGATAGCAGGAGGCTTTGGGGTTCTTAAACTTAATGGCATTGTGTACCTGCTCCCTGTTTCTAAAAGTTGTGCTATTAGTATACAGGCTTTGCTTTGAGTTAAACAGCGAGTAAAACTTTTCTTAATATATTGTATTACTGTGTATATTGGAAGAAAAATTCAAATGGGTTTATCGTTTGTTGTGGACAAGCGCCTCCAGCCCATCCATGCCTGTGTCGCCGTCACGGGTTCGCCGCTTACGGCAGCGTGCCAGCGCCTTATCGTAGTCGTAGCCCATGGCATCCGCATACCTCCCGCTGATTTTCCGGCATCTTTCTGCATGAATTTGGTAAGTGGCCTCATGATATCCGGTCAGCCTCCAGGCGGAAACAGCGCTTTCCAGAAGGTTTGCGTAGTCCCGCAAGGCATTCACGATCACATAAAGGTCGCCCATCGTGGTCTTGATCTCCCTTGTGGAACACGGTTTGTCGGGTCCCCCTAAATCCATGTAGCGGAGGGCGGCTCCGTACTCCATGCCGTCAAGTTCGGTCATTTCTACAGTCGCTGTTGTGCTCTCTGTATAAGGGATATTTTTCACACTCATAATTTCCCCTCTATATCCGTATATGCTTTTTCACCACCGCTGTCAGTTTGGCGGGAAGCTTTTCCAGATCGGTAATATCCAGGAAAGAGTCGCCGTATATCCGCTGGATGTTGGGTTTGTCATCGCCGATGGCAGCGGCCACAAAAGCGATGCCTTTGCGCAGGTACTCCTGTTTGATGCCCCGCAGGTCTTCCTCGGCGGCGGTGCCGCTGTAGCCCAGGTCGGCGGGTTGGCCGTCGGACACCAGGATCAGCAGCTTCACGGCCTCGGAGCGCCGGGACAGCTGCTCGGCCACATAGCGCAGGGCCGCGCCGGTGCTCCTTCAGCTCCTTCTGGATGCTCACCACCTGCTGACTGCCCTAGTGATACTCCCCATTGCCTTACTTTGGCTTTTCATCACACCGATAAATCGGAAGTTACGCACCTATTATTCGAACAATATTCTAAAACTGCATTGCGCAGTACAAAAAATAGTATCATTTGTATAACCTTACCACACCCGTGGAGTGTTGTCTTAGGTTTGTAAGGAAATGACAAAATGCGTAAGATTTTTACGGAGTTTGTCATACTTTCCGAGCCTTTTAAGGGACGAAACTTCTGTAAAAGCCAAGCAGGGGCAGCCCGTGCAAAATGGGAGAACACTTAGATTGCAAAAGCGCCCGAAAACCTAGTGTTTTCAAGGCCCGTGCATAGTTTGGTAGCCCGTGCAAAAAATGCACGGGCTACTTTCGCTTAAAAGTCAAAAACAAGCCCTTTAAGCGACGTTTGTGCGCGTTCGCTTAAAGGGCTGCTGTTATTTTCCTAAAAGCCGCATAAACCGCGCCAATGCTGGGTTTGTGCGGTTTCTTAAAAGGTTTTATAATAAAATTAAACGGTCTGAAAAGGTGCTTTTTTACGGTTCGCGGGCTGGGGCGGTGTAGGCCGTTTTGGGGCCAAAAAGCGGGCAAAAAAATATTGCAATCCCATTTTGCGAGATTGCAATATTTTCACTTCCATTCAAGCGGTTTTCTGCGAAAAAACCTAGTATTTAAGCCGTTTTCCGGGGCTTCCACATTTTTTCATGTTGAAAAGTAGGTCCGTCCTGGGTTTTGCAGGTCTCTTGAAAACTTACAACGTTGCCCTCCAGCGTGGAATTTTCTTTATACTGTACGCCTAACAGAGTTTCGGCTTTCGCGGCTTCGTACTCTTGAAATGTAACGTGCTTCATTTTGGTGTCCCCCTTTGATTTTCCGGCCCGGATATGCAAAAAAATTAGGTTACACAGGCCGTTTGACCTTGTGTAACCTAATTGTAATGCTTACCATGCGCACCAAAATCCCCCGAAAGCCTTGAAATATATTAGGGCCCTGTGCTATAATAATATGTCACAGCAGGAGAAACCCAGTAAAATAAGGAGTCGTGAACATATATGAAATTAGGCATCGTCGGCCTGCCAAACGTAGGCAAGAGCACGCTTTTCAACGCCATCACCGACGCGGGGGCCCAGTCGGCCAACTACCCCTTCTGCACCATCGAGCCCAACGTGGGCGTGGTGGCCGTGCCGGACAAGCGCCTGGAGAAGCTCAGGGACATGTACGAGCCGGAGAAATTTACCCCGGCCACCATCGAGTTCGTGGACATCGCAGGCCTTGTGAAGGGCGCCTCCAAAGGCGAGGGCCTGGGCAACAAGTTCCTCTCCAACATCCGGGAGGTGGACGCCATCGTCCATGTGGTGCGCTGCTTTGAAAGCGACGACATCATCCATGTGGAGGGAAGCGTGGACCCCCTGCGGGACATCGAGACCATCGACCTGGAGCTGGTGCTCTCAGACCTGGAGGTGCTGGACAGGCGCATTGACAAGACCCGCAAGCTCTTAAAGGCCGACAAGAAATTCCAGTCAGAGCTTGACTTCTTCCTGCGTGTCCGGGAAGCCCTGGAGGAGGGGCGCTCCGCCCGCAGCGTGGAGTGCGATGAGGAGGAGCGGGAGTTGCTTTCCTCTGTGTCCCTGCTCACAAACAAGCCTATTATCTTCGCGGCCAACATGGGCGAGGAGGACATTAAAAACGGCCCGGAGAAGAACGCCCACTTCCGCGCCGTGCAGGAGCAGGCCCAGAAGGAGCGCGCCGCCGTGTTGCCCATCTGCGCCGAGACCGAGGCCGAGATCTCCGGCCTGGACCCGGAGGAGAAGCTGCTGTTTTTAGCCGACATGGGCCTGACGGAATCGGGCCTGGACCGCCTGATCACCGCCTGCTACTCCCTTTTGGGGCTCATGTCCTATCTCACCGCCGGTAAGCCCGAGGTGCGGGCCTGGACCATACAGAAGGGCACCAAGGCCCCCCAGGCCGCCGGCAAGATCCACACGGACTTCGAGCGGGGCTTTATCCGGGCCGAGGTCATCTCCTTCGACGACCTGATGGCCTGCGGCTCTATGGCCGCCGCCAAGGAAAAGGGCCTGGTGCGCTCAGAGGGCAAGGAGTACGTCATGCAGGACGGCGACATCGTGCTGTTCCGCTTCAACGTGTAAGTGAGAGGCATAGAAAAAACCAGCCTGCCCGGGCCCTGGGCGGCTGGTTATTTTTTTACCACGTCCACCTGCTCTATGCCGTAGTACGCGTAGACGCGGGCGGTGTCCCGGGAAATAAGCTCCCCGGGCACGGCGGGGGAGAGGGCCGGGGGGCACGACAGAGCCAGGGACGCCGCCACCCGGCCCGGGGCGTCCTTCAGGGCCACGGCTTCCCGGGGGGAAAAGAGGGCCTGCCGCAGAGAGAGTGCCTGCCGGGGCGGCCGGAAGGGGGGCAGGCGGTCCGGCAAGGGGGGCCGCTTTTCCAAAGAAGAAAGGGCGGCTTCGGCCCGGAGAAGGTCTTCCTCCGTGTTCTGGGGCGAGGGCATGAGCACCAGAAAGTCCGGGTCCGCGTACTCGTACACCACGCCCTGCCCCTCCAGGCACGCCCCCACCTGGGCCCCGGTATAGCCGTAATTCCTGGCGTCCAGGGTGAGCTTCAGGGGCTCGTCCCCGCAGAAGGCCCAGCCCTTTTCTGTAAGCCGTTCTTTCAGGGCCGAGAGCCTGCGTCGGGTCCCCGTGAGCCTTTCCGGCAGGTTTTCCAGATACCGGTTCGCCCGGTCCAGAGAGCGCAGGATGAGATAGGAGGGGCTGGTGGACCCAAAGAGCGCCATGGCCTCCCGGGCCCTTTCATAGAACACCGGCGCCGCACCCTTGGCGATATGCAGGTAGGCCCCGCCGGTGAGCACGGGCAGGGTCTTGTGGGCGCTGTCACAGCAGAGGTCGGCCCCCAGGGCCATGGGGTGGCGGGAGGGGGAGAGGAAGGCGAGATAGGCCCCGTGGGCGTTATCTACCAGCAGGGGCACGCCCTTCTCATGGGCGCACCGGGCCAGGGCGGCGATGTCCGCGCAGTTCCCCAGGTAATCGGGGCTGGTGACGTACACGGCCGCGGCCCGGGGGGTCTCCGCCAGGGCGGCCGAGAGCCCCTCCGGGGAGATGTCGCAGCGGCAGAGGCTGAAAGCCTTGTTTTCGGGCCAGAGCCACTTTACCTCCACATCCAGCAAAGCGGCGGCGGTGAGGAAGGCCTTGTGGGCGTTGCGGCCCGCTAAAATCACCGGGCGCGCGGAAGACTTCTCCCGGAAGGCCAGGGCGCACAGGTGCACCATGGCCCGTATGCACTGGGAGGAGCCCTCTGTGGAGTAGAGGGTCTGCCCTGCGCCGAAGAGGGAGCGGGCGTTTTCCTCGCTTTCGGCTATGATGCCCCCGGGGGCGTAAAGGGAGTCGGCCCCGCCTATTTCCGTAATGTCCGCCCACTCGCAGCCGGTGAAGTCCACGCCCTTGTGGCCGGGCATGTGCAGGCGGGCTGTGTTTTCGGCGGCGTAGCGGTGGATGAAATCACAGATGGGGGTGGTCACAGCCCGGCCTCCGCTGCCTTCAGCATGATGGCGCACTCCATGCGCTTCCTAAAGAGCTCGCACCCATACTGATACGTCCCGCTGATGCGCCCGGCGGCGTGGTAGGCGTTGGCGGCGCAGCCCCCGGCGCAGTAGAGCTTGGCCCAGCAATCGGCGCAGTCCGGGCGGGCGTACACGTTGCAGGCCCGGAACTCCTCCTGCACGGCGTGGTTTACGACCCCCTCGAACACGCTGCCCAGCCGGAACTTTTCCTCCCCCACGAACTGGTGGCAGGGGTACAGGTCCCCCCAGGGGGTCACGGCCATGTACTCGGTGCCGGAGCCGCAGCCGGAAACGCGCTTATAGATGCAGGGCCCGCTTTTCAGGTCCAGCATGTAGTGGTAGAAGGTAAAGGGCCGGCCTTCCTTTTGGCGCTCCCGCATCAGCATGGCCAGCTTCTCGTACTGCTCCATGACGATGGGCTTATCCTCCTCCGTAAGGGCCGCCGGATCCTCCGGCGCACAGACTACGGGCTCCATGCTCAGTTCCGTAAAGCCCAGGTCCAGCATGGCCTCTATGTCTTTTAAGAAGTCGGGGTTCCCGTGGGTGAAGGTGCCCCGCATGTAGTAGTTTTTGCCGCCCCGGGCTTTTACCAGCTTCTGGAACTTTGGCGCCACCACGTCAAAGCTGCCCCGGCCCTGGTAGTCCACCCGGTAGCGGTCGTGGACCTCTTTGCGGCCGTCCAGGCTCAGGACCACATTGGACATCTCTCGGTTGCAGAAGTCTATAACGTCGTCGTCGATGCCCACGCCGTTTGTGGTGAGGGTGAAGCGGAAGTTCTTCCCGGCCTCCTTTTCGATGGACCGGGCGTAGGCCACAAGCCGCTTTACTACCTCCCAGTTCATAAGGGGCTCGCCCCCGAAGAAGTCCACCTCCAGATTGTGCCTGGAGCCGGAGTGCTCTATGAGAAAGTCCAAGGCCCGCTTGCCCGTTTCAAAGGGCATCAGGGCCCGTTCCCCGTGGAATTTCCCCTGGGAGGCAAAGCAGTAGGCGCAGTTCAGGTTGCAGGTGTGGGCCACGTGCAGGCACAGGGCCTTTATGACGTTCCCGCTGCGGGCCTTGAAAGCCCCGGCCATGGGGGCGTAGTCGTCGGGGGCAAAGAGCTTCCCCTGCCGCTCCAGCTCCCCCACGGCGTCCAGGCAGGCTTCGATCTCCTTTGGGGTCAGATCTGCCCGGTGGGGGTACTTTTCTAAAATATAGGAGACGATCTCCTGCCGCCCCTTTTCTTTATAAAGGGCGATGATGTCATAGGCGGCCTCGTCCACCACGTGCACAGAGCCGGAGCCCACGTCCAGCACGATGTTATAGCCGCCAAGTTTATATTGATGTATCATAAAACGATTCCTTTCAAAAGGCAGAGGGCCGGTAACGAAAAAGTGCCGCCCGTTACGGCGGCACAGAAACAAACGGCCGGTTTACTTTTCGGCTTTGTTTTCGCAGGGCTGGTTGGCGATCCCGCAGCTGGTCTTGCAGGCGGACTGGCAGGAGGTCTGGCACTCGCCGCAGCCGCCGTTTTTGGCGCTCTCGCACAGGTCCCGGGTGTTCAGGGTCTTGATCAGCTCCATAAAGCTTCCCTCCGTTCGCGTTCATAAATTTACCATTATTCTAGCACAGCGGCCGGGCCTTGTCAAGTGGGGGGAATGTTCACCACAAATTCCGGGGAGTGGGATAAATTTTTCTGAAATAATGCCCGGATGCCCTTGCAATTTAAGAAGAAAAGGCGTATACTTTATAAAGTTTATAAAAGGCATCGGGGTGTTGCGGTGTATGAAAGCAAAAGAATTGGCCAAAAAGCTGGGGGTGTCCCCGGCCACCATCTCGCTGGTGCTGAACAACAAGCCGGGCATCAGCGATTCCCTGCGCCATTCCCTTTTGGAAAAGATACAAGAGCTGGGCTGCGAGAACATGTGCTGCGAGGGCTGCCTGCCCTCCGGCAAAAAGGAGGAGGCCGAAAAGCCCCAGGGCCCCTACACCCGCCAGTCCATCGCCTACCTTATCTATACCAGCAGCGACGAATCCGACGACCGGTTCGCCTTTTACCCCGCGGTGCTGGAGGGCGCCGAGATGGAGGCCCGGGAGAACGGGTATAATTTAATGGTGCTGCACATGAGCTGCCAGGGCAACGCCACCCTGCGCCGCCTGCTGCAAAACGGCGACACCATCGGGGCCATCCTGCAGACCAGCAGCGTGGACGAGCACATTTTAGACGACATCCGAAGCTTGGACATCCCCTGCGTGCTGGTGGACTCTTACCGGCCGGACGTGCGGGTGAGCAGCGTGTCCGTCAACAACGAGCAGGGGGTCTTCAGCGCCATCCGCTACTTAAAGGAAAAGGGCCACCGGGAGATCGGCTACGTCTACAGCGGCTGGGACCACGACAGCCAGCGGGAGCGCCGCCGGTGCTTCCATCAGGCGCTGCTGGAGTACGGCCTGCCCGATGACCGGGGCTATTACTTCCAGGCCGGGGCCAGCGAGGACATCTTCGACCCCGACCGCCTGGAGAACCTGCTGCGGGCCGCGCCCAAGCTGCCCACCGCCTTTTTGTGCGAGAACGACCGCCAGGCCTGGCGGACCATCAAGGCCCTGGAGCGCTGCGGCTACCGGGTGCCCCAGGACATCTCCGTCATTGGCTTTGACAACCGCACCATCTGCACTATGGTAGAGCCCAACATCACCAGCATAAAGAACTACCGCCACCTGATGGGCCGGGAATGCGTGGTCATGCTGCAGAACCTGCAGCGCCTGCGCAGGCAGGGCTTCAAGAACCCGTGCCTGAAGCTGGAACTGCCCACGGAGCTGGTGGAGCGGGACAGCGTAAGGGACCTGACCCAAGATTAAAACAGGAAGCCGCCCCCCTGGGAACAGGGGGCTCTTTTTTTGCCCTTTGATGGGGCCCTATATATAATAGGTAGCAGGGCGGGGGCGGCTCTTGCACGTTACTGTGCTAAATGGCTAAAAAGGATGGGCTGTAAACGGCATTTTTAGGGTTTATAAACTTTTCTAAATTTTTTCAAAAATTTTTTATAAAAAGGCTTGACATCTTTATAAACTTGGTTTATAATAAGCACGTAAGCTAAAGAGAACAAGAGAGCAACAAAGGAAGCCATCACAAAACATCAAAAGACAAGAAGAAAGGGGTAGTATTCATGAGCAAGAAAGTGGAGACCGGTTACACATCCAAAATGATGAACAAGGCAGCGCATGATAAAAGAAAGGCTGCCCGCAGGGCCCTCCATCTGGCAGACGGGTTCGACCGCCTGGCAAGGAAGTTGGCCAACCGCGATGTTTGCTATGTGAATGTGTGCGGAATCGCAGCTCCCGTGTGCCGGATGTGAGAACGGCGCAGCAAGAAAGAAACCAACCGACAACAACCATTGTTAAAGAAATGAGAGGTAATGCATTATGAATAAGCTTTTCAGCACAGTTTACCAGAACGCCCAGATGTACAAGGAAGAGCGCGAGCAGTTAAAGCTCAGCCGCAAGGCCACCGCCTTCGAGCGCTTTGCCGGCGAGTTCGCCGACACCCACGTGTCCTACCAGAACATCAACGGCTTCATCCTTCCCCTGCAGGTCGCTTGACCTCAATAGCTTACACACGATAACAAACCTTACTTGATATGGAGGAATATACCATGAAAAAAGTAGAAACTGCCTACACCGCCCGCATCCAGAACCAGAGCGCCCACGAGGCCCGCAAGGCCGCCCGTCAGGCACGCCGCCAGGCCCGCGCCCTGCAGAACTACGCCGTAGCCGCCGCCAACGCCGATGTGTTCTATGTGAACGTAAACGGCATCAGCGCCCCGGTGTGCCGCTAAATTAAACCAGAGTACAAGGACTTTCAACAATACATCCTCATCAAAAGCAGAAAGGCCACGGGTTCCCGTGGTTTTTTTGCTTTTACCCCCCAGGTGTTGGGGTTTTCGCAAAAAAATCAAAAAAGCTATTGGACTTTTCTTGCCATTATGTTACAATAGACCTGAGAAGCGCCAAGGGCTCCCTTGGCAAAAGGAGGAGTGTACCTTATGAAAAAATGGATGTGCCTTTTACTGGGGCTGTTAGCAGCCATGACTTTGCTGGCCTCTTGCGGGGAGGACGAGGAGGACCCCAGCAGCACCGCCAGCACCCCCGGGACAAGCTCTGCGGCTCCGGTGACTCTGTCTCCGTCGCCTTCCCCCGCCCAGACCGCCAAGGCCGTGAAGGTGAAGGCCGACGACGGCCTCAATGTGCGCTCGAAGGGCTCTACCGACGGGGAGATCTATGGCCTTGCGAAGAACGGCTCGAAGCTGGCCCTTTTGGTGGAAGACAAGCAGGACGGCTGGTATCAGGTCTCTTACCAGGGGAAGACCGCCTATGTCTCCGCGGAGTACGTGGACGTGGTGGAGGTCACCCTGGACGAATATAACAAGCTTAAGAGCGAGGCCGGGGCCTCCAGTAAGGACAGCAAGGACAACAAGGACAGCAGCGCCTCCTCCAAGGACGGGGACGAGCCCGCTTCCTCCGGGGCGGACAACGAGGACGGCGAGTAAGCTATGAACATTCTCATCGTGGGGGGCGGCCTTCTGGGCCGGAAGATTGCCGAGACCCTGGACGCCCAGGGGCACAGCGTGGCCATCATGGATGAAAGCGAGGATAACCTCTCCCAGCTGCACGAAGACTTCCAGGGCGTCACCGCCGTGGGCTTCCCCATGGACATGAGCGCTCTGGGGGAGGCCGGCATAGAGGGCTGCGACGCCGTGGCGGTGGTCACTGGGGACGACAACCTGAACATCACCGTGGGGCAGATGGCGAAAAACGTCTTCGGCGTGCCCAAGGTGGTGGCCCGCATCTCAGACCCGGACCGGGAGAGCATCTTCCAGCGGGAGGGGCTTCTTACGGCCTGCCCCACCAACATGGCGGCGGACAAGCTGTCTTCGGCCATCACCGCCCCTTTAGAGGCAAAACAGGTCACCTTTGGGGAGGCCACGGTCTCCCTGCAGGCCCGGCCGGTGGAAAAGAAAATGGTGGGCCGCACCACGGCCCAGCTGGAGCCCGCCCACGGCGACGGGCTTTTCGGCGTGATAAAAAGCAGCGGCGGCTTCCGGCTTTACTGCGGCGACGCCCTGCCCCTGGAGGCGGGGGACCTTGTCGTGTACAGCCGCCTGATAGACTGAGGAGGAAGAGCCCATGCGGATGGTCATAGTAGGGGGCGGCAAGGCCGGGTGGAACCTGGCCCGGGCCCTTTTGGAGCGCCGCCACGACGTGGCCTTGATAGAGAAGGACCGGGCCCGGTGCCGGGAGCTGGCCGACGATTTGGACGCGGCCATCTACCCCGGGGACGGCAGCCACGTGTCTGTGCTGGAGGCCGCCGGGGCCGAGGGCGCCGACTGCGTCATGGCGGTGACTGGGGTGGACCAGGACAATCTGGTGTGCGCCCAGCTGGCCCAGTCCTATTTCGGGGCCAAGAAGGTCATCGCCCGGGTAAACGACCCCAGGAACGCCGACACCTTCCGGGCCCTGGGCATCGTCAACGTGGTCAGCAGCACAGACGTGCTCACCAAGATGATCGAGCAGGAGGCCGACATGGCCCACATGCATCTCATAGCGAGCCTAAGCCAGGGCAAGGGGGAGATAAGCTCCCTGGTCCTGCCCCCGGACACCGCCTGGGACGGGGTGCGCCTGATGGACATGAAGCTGCCCAAGGGGGCCCTTATCATCTCCCTTATCCGTCAGGGGGAACTCACTATCCCTAACGGCGCCACGGTGCTGCGGGCCGGCGACGAGCTGGTCTCCGTCAGCGAGGCCCGCAGCCAGAAGGCTCTGCGGAAGGTGCTGTCGGAGACGGAATAAATTCAGGAGAACAAAGATGATAGAGACAGAAAGGCTGATTTTAAGAAGATACAAAAAGGAAGACCTGCAGGACCTATACGAGTACTTATCAGACGAAGAAGTGGTAAAATACGAGCCCTATAAGCCCATGACCCTGGAGGAAGCGGCCGAGACCCTGGAGTGGCGCATGGGCACGGAGGAAATGATCGCCGCAGAGCACAAGGACACCCACAAGATGATCGGGAACGTCTACCTGGGCCGGCGGGACTTCGACGCCCTGGAGATAGGGTATGTGTTCAACCGCCAATACTGGGGCCAGGGCTATGCCCGGGAAAGCTGCGAGGCCCTGATAAAGCAGGCCTTCTCAGAGGGCGTGCACAGGGTCTTTGCGGAGTGCGACCCCCAAAACGAAAGCTCCTGGCGGCTTTTAGAGTCGCTGGGATTCCGTAGGGAAGCTTTTTTCCGCCAAAACGTCTATTTCTGGAAGGATGAGGCCGGAAAGCCCATCTGGAAGGACACTTATGTGTACGCAAAGCTGGGCCACGAGGCGTAAAAAATTCATTTGGCCGGGGGCTGCCCGCGGGGGCGGTCCCCGGTTTTCTTTGCTTTTTGACAAAAAAAGAGGGCGGGCCTCTCAGCCCACCCTCTCAGGTGCGAAAATCTTACTTGAAGTACCGCTCCAGCAGGCCCTTGAAGGCCTTTCCATGCCGGGCCTCGTCCCGGGCCATCTCGTGGACGGTGTCATGGATGGCGTCCAGGTTGTTCTTCTTGGCGCAGGCGGCCAGGTCGAACTTGCCCTTGGTGGCGCCGAACTCG
>CANRZD010000071.1 GCA_947644325.1 uncultured Clostridia bacterium | reverse complement strand
CCTACTTTACAAACCGCCGGTGGGTCTTTGAGAGCCAGGCCCGGGGCTTTCGGGCTGTGGCCGGGGAGATGCTCCGGTTTTTCGGGGCAAGGCTCGTGTCCCTGTTTTTAGACCTGGGGTGCATGTACCTGGGCGTAGACCTGCTGCACATCAACGACAAGCTCATGAAGCTGCTCGCAAACGTGGTGGTGGTCATCTCGAACTACGCCTTCAGCAAGCTTTTCGTGTTCCGCAAGCAAAGATCCTGATATTATAGAGATAGTTTTAGAAAGGGGAGCCCTATGTCGATACGGTCAAGAAGGGAAGCCGAGCAGGCTTTCGAGGACATGTCCAGCTACTCCTCCTCGAAGGAATATAAGAGCCGCAAGAAGAACCGCCGGGGCCGCACGGTGGCAAAGAGCATCTTCGGGGTGCTGTGCGTGCTGATGATCCTTTTGGGCAGCGGTGCCATGTACATTTCCACAGACCTCATCGGGGGCCTGTCCACCACCACCATCTCCAAGGACAAGGACGCCCTGGGCATCCACGCGGACGCCATACTGGACGACAGCATCAAGAACATCGCCCTGTTCGGGCTGGATTCCCGCAGCAGCTCCTTTGAGGGGAACTCGGACGTCATTATGATCCTGACGGTGGACAACCGCCACCACTCGGTGAAGATGACCTCCATCCTGCGGGACACCCGGGTGCCCATAGAGGGCCAGGGGTACAACGACTACATCAACAACTGGGACACCAAGATAAACGCCGCCTACGGCGTGGGCGGGCCAGAGCTGGCCGTGCGCACCTTAAACCGGCAGTTCGGCCTGGATATCGACGACTTTGTCACCATCAACTTCGTGAACATGGCCGCCATCGTGGACGCTTTCGGCGGGGTGGAGATGGATGTGACCGCCGAGGAGAAGGTCCAGGTGAACCAGAACCTGTGGGACCTGCGCCGGGAGAGCGAGGAGCAGGCGGAAATCGACCAGATGAACGGCGTCTATGACGAGCTCAACTACCCGGAGATATGGAACACGGACTTCTTCTTAAACGTCAACGGCTCGCCGGACTGGGCAAACGGGGAGGCTTTCGAAGACGAGCACTGCCTTCTAAACGGCAACCAGGCCGTGGCCTACGGCCGCATCCGCTATTTGGAGGGGGGCGACTTCGTGCGGGTAGAGCGCCAGCAGAAGGTGCTTTCCGCCCTCATGCGCAAGGTCAAGGACCTGAGCGTCACCGACTACCCCGGAACCATCAAGCAGCTGATGCCCTACTGCCAGACCAGCCTGGGCCTGGAGGACGTCATGTCCATCGCGCCCATTCTGACCACCTCCTTTGATATCGAGTCCATCACCGTGCCGGACGTGCGCTATGAAACGGATTTGTTCGACGGCACCATAAAGGAAGGAGAAGACGACATCTATTACCTGATATACGACGTGGAGAACGCCGCCAAGCGCATCAGCGCCTTTATATACGAGGACGACTCTCCCTACTGGATGGACTACGGCAACACCGCCGACGGCACCGGGGAGAGCCAGCAGGGGGCGCACTCCCAGGGATAACAGGGACGTGAAAAAGGAAGGGAACGGGAATGAACGAACGCAGCGGCCGCCGGCCCCCAAGGGGCTCCGGGCGGCACAGCGGCTCGCCGCCGCCCCGGCGCAGGCGCGAGCCCTTACAGGACCACTACTACTACGAGGAGCCCCCCAGAGGGCAGCCCCCCAGAGGGCAGCCCCCCAGAGGGCAGCCCTCCAGAGGGCAACCCTCCAGAGGGTGGGCCCCGGAGGACTTCGAGGATATCTCCAGCTATTCCTCTCAGACGCGGCGGCGGGCCGACCAGATGGCCGCCCGCAGGCCCCGGAGAAATTCGGAGCCCCAAAGGCCCCGGCGCGGGAAGCGGCCCGGGGGCGGCAGGCGCGCCTTCAAAACGCTTCTGCTGCTCTTTGCGGTGCTGGTGCTGGCCGGAGGGCTCTATGTGTTCTGGTACATGCTCAGCGGGCTGACCATGACCACTCTCACCGGCGACAAGGACGCTTTGGGCATCGGGGACGTGCAGTCGGACTCGAAGATCACGAACATCGCCCTTTTCGGCTTAGACGCCCGGGATGACAACTTTGAGGGCCGGTCTGACGCCCTGATGGTGCTCACCGTAGACCAGCGCCACCACAAGCTGAAGCTCACCTCCATCCTGCGGGATTCCCAGGTGTATATAGACGGCTACGGGTACGACAAGATCACCCACGCCTACGCCTACGGCGGGCCGGAGCTCTCCATCCGCACCCTGAACCAGAACTACCACCTGGACATACAGGACTACGTGACCGTGAACTTCGTGGAGATGGCGAAGATCGTGGACGCTTTCGGCGGGGTGGAGATGGAGCTTTCCGCCGAAGAGAAGGTGCAGGTGAACCAGAACCTGTGGGACCTGCGGGTGGAGACCGAGGGCCAGGCCGACGCCCCGGAGATCTGGAACACAGACTTTTTCCAGAACATCTACGGCACCCCGGACTGGGCAAACGGCGAGCCCTTTGAGGGCGGGCCCTGCCGCCTAAACGGCAACCAGGCCGTGGCCTTTGCCCGCATCCGCCACTTAGAGGGGGGCGACGACGTGCGGGCCGGCCGCCAGCAGCTGGTGCTGCAGGGGCTCGTCCACGCCTTAAAGGGCAAGAGCAAGCTCTCTTACCCGGCCCTGGTGCACGACGTGGTGCCCATGTGCGAGACCTCCCTGGACTATATGGGCATGATGTCCCTGGCGCCCTTCGCTTTAAGGGACTTCTCCATGGAATCCCTGACCATACCCGGCCCGGAGGAAAACGCCTACGGGGACTATAATGAAAACGGCGCCTGGGTGTATATGTATGACATAGAGGCAGCGGCGGCCCATATCCGCCGGTTTATCTTCGAAGAATGAAAGGACTTGATGGTATGAGCGAACCCGTTTTGGTGGTAATGGCGGCGGGCATGGGCAGCCGGTACGGCGGCCTGAAGGTGCTGGCCCAGGTGGGTGGCCAGGGGGAGAAGATCATCGATTACTCCCTCTTTGACGCCCGGCGGGCCGGCTTCAAAAAAGCCGTGTTCGTCATAAAAGAGGAGCTTTTGGGGGAGTTTCAGCAGGAAATCTTCTCGAAAGTGGAAAAATACATGGAGGTAGAGGCCGTCTTCCAAAGGCAGGAGGACATCCCGGCGGGGTGCGCCATACCACAGGGGCGGGTGAAGCCCTGGGGCACCGGCCACGCGGCCCTCACCGCGGCCCGGGCCATCGGGGACGCCCCCTACGCGGTCATAAACGCCGACGACTTCTACGGCCGGGAGGCCTTCGAGAAGATATACGGGTTTCTCAAAAACGCCCAAGACGGTAAGGTACTGGACTTCGCCATGGTGGGCTACCTTGTGGGCAACACGGTGACGGAAAACGGCTACGTTTCCCGGGGGGTGTGCGAGACAGAGGGCGGCATGCTCCAAAACATCGTGGAGCGCACCCACATCGAGAAGCGCCGGGAGGGCATCGCCTACACAGAGGACGGGGAAGCCTGGAAGCCCCTTAGCCCGGACACCATCGTCTCCATGAACCTGTGGGGCTTTACCCCTGGGTTTACCCGGGCCCTGGAGGAGGATTTTGTGCGCTTTTTTAAGGAAGATGTGCCCCAAAACCCCGAAAAAGCGGAGTTTTTCCTGCCCTTTGTGGTCAATTCCCTCTTAGAAAGCGGGCGGGCCCAGGTGCGGGTGCTGCCGTCACAGGACCGGTGGTACGGGGTGACCTATCAGGAAGACCGCCAGACGGTGGTGGAGGCTGTGGCCCGCATGACGGCGGCGGGGCAGTACCCCTCGCCCCTGTGGCAATGAGAAAGCAGTCGGGGCCGGGCAAGACGCCCGGCCTTTTCGCCCGCCCATTTTACCAAAAGGAGAGATCAAGTTGTTTTCCAGATTCAGCGTAAAAAAGCCCCTGACGGTGCTGGTGGGCGTGGTCATCGCCATTGTGCTGGGGGCGGTGGCCTTTTCCCGCATGACCCCGGACCTGCTGCCCAACATCAACATGCCCTACGCGGTCATCGTCACCGCCTACCCGGGGGCCTCCCCGGAGGAGGTGGAGCAGGAGGTCACAAAGCCCATCGAGCAGGCCCTGGCCACGCTGGACCATCTGGACGAGATCACCTCGGTGTCAGGGGAGAACGCCTCCCAGGTGATGCTGGCCCTCACCGACGACGCCAACATGGACACCCTCACATCAGACATTCGGGAGAAGCTTAACAGCGTCTCCGGCGCCTGGGGGGACGCGGTGGGCACGCCCTATATTATGAAGATAAACCCCAACATGCTGCCCGTGGCGGTGTGCGCCGTAGAGCGGGAGGGCATGGACAACCGGGATTTGACGAACCTCCTAAACAGCGAGCTTCTGGTGAAGCTGGAGGGCATAGAAGGGGTGGCAAGCGTCAGCGTCAGCGGCAGCGTGACGGAAAGCGTGCAGGTAAAGCTGAGCCAGGAGAAGATCGATGAAGTGAACCGGCGCATCCGGCAGAAGCTTACGGACACCTTCGCGGACGCGGAGGCGGAGCTTTCAGAAAAGAGCGAAGAAGTGGAAAAGGGCCTTTCAGAAAGCGAGCAGCAGGCCGCGGAGCTGGACCGCCAGCAGGCCCAGCTGCAGGCAGGCCAGGACCAGCTGGCCCAGCAGGGCGGGAAGGCCCAGGGGCAGCTGGTGGCTAAAAAAGTCGAGATAGAGACCGCAAAGGCCCAGCTGCAGGCCCAGCTTTCGAGCCTTACAGAGTCGGAAAAGACGCTGCTGGAGACCCAGGCCCAGCTGCAGGGGCTTTACGACACCCTGTCGGGCCTCGCCCAGCAGGTGCGGGCCCTGGAGGAGGCCATCAGCGGCCTGGAGCAGGCCTCTGCTGGGTATACGGTGCTGGCCCAGCAGAAGGCCGCCCTGCAGGGGCAGCTTGCGGGGATGTCCCCGGACAGCCCGGAGGCGGAGGAGCTGCGGCAGCAGCTTTTGCAGATAGAGGCCCAGCTTTCAGAGCTTGCGGGGGTTTTGGCGGGCTTTGGCACCACCGTAGAGGGCGCGCCCGAAAAGCTTGCCCAGATGCAGGCGGCAAAGGAAACAGCCCAGGCGGCCTTGGAGGAAGCCCGGGCCTCCATCGCCGCCACGGGTGTGGACCCGGACTCCATCGGGGGCTCTCTGGCGGAGGTAAACGAGAACCTTTCTAAGCTGCAGGCCGGCAAGGCTACTATGGAGCAGACCCTTTCCCAGCTGCAGTCCGGGGGCATCACCGTGGACGAAGCCCTGAGCGAACTCTCCCGGCAGCAGACCAGCGGCATCCTGCAGATGAGCGCGGGGCTCTCTCAGATACTGGCGGGGAAGTCGGCCATTACTTCTGCCCAAAGCCAGCTGGAGGCGGCTAAAGAGCAGATCAGCACCGCCACGGAAGACTTCGAGGCCCAGAAGAAGGCGGCCTTCCAGGGGGCCCAGGTGGACGTGACCATGGACATGGTGTCGGCCATTTTGAGCGCCCAGCACTTTTCCATGCCCGCCGGGTATATTGAAGAGGACGGCGTGCAGACCCTGGTGCGGGTGGGCAACAAGCTGGAGGACCTGGAGGAGCTAAAAAGCCTTGTGCTGTTCGACACGGGGGAGGAGGCCATCGGCCCGGTGACCCTGTCGGACGTGGCGGAGGTGGGCCTACAGAGCAACGCGGAGGACGTGTACGCCAAGGTAAACGGCCAGGACGCGGTGGCCCTTTCCTTTACAAAGCAGTCGGCCTACTCCACGGCCCAGGTGTCAAAGAACATCCGGGCCCGGTTCGAGGAACTCAGCGGGCAGTATGAAGGCCTTTCCTTCACCATGCTCTCCGACCAGGGGGACTATATCTACATTGTAGTTGACACCGTGCTGCAGAACCTGCTCTTGGGGGCCGGGCTGGCGGTCCTCATCCTGCTGCTCTTTCTCAAGGACATCCGCCCCACCCTGGCGGTGGCCTGCTCCATCCCCATCTCCCTTCTGGTGGCGGTGGTGCTCATGTACTTTTCCGGGGTGACCCTCAACGTCATCTCCCTTTCGGGCCTGGCTGTGGGGGTGGGCATGCTGGTAGATAACTCCGTGGTGGTCATCGAGAACATCTTCCGCCTGCGCCAGGAGGGCGTTCCGGCGGCTAAGGCCTCGGTGCAGGGGGCCGTGCAGGTGACGGGGGCCATCATCGCCTCTACCCTTACCACCATCTGCGTGTTTCTGCCCATCGTGTTTGTAGAGGGCGTCACCCGGCAGCTTTTCACGGATATGGCCCTGACCATCGGCTACTCCCTGCTTGCGAGCCTTTTCGTGGCCATCACCCTGGTGCCCGCCATGACAAGCGCCACCCTGCGGGGCGGCAAAATAAAAAGCAGCCGGTTCTTTGACGGGGTGCTCTTTGGCTACGGAAAGCTCTGCACCGCCTCTCTCAACCACAAGTGGGTGGCCCTGGGCCTTTCTGTGGTGTTGCTGGGGGCAAGTGTGTGGCTTTCCCTGCAGCGGGGCTTTTTGTTCATGCCCTCTATGAGCGGCACCCAGCTGAGCGTGTCCATCACCCCCCACGACGAGAAAGCCTCTTTCGAGGAGCGCACGGCCCTTTATGACGAGGCGGCAGAGCGCATTCTGGCGCTGCCCGGCATCGAGACCGTAGGCGCCCTTTCCTCCGGCAGCGACAACGGGGGCCTCTTTGCCATGATGGGCGGCGGGGCTGACATCTCCATGTACGCCCTATTGGACGAGGACGCGGGGGTAAAGGACAGCGACCTTGCCGCAGAGATCGAGAAGGCCTGCGAGGGTATTGCCGGCGAGGTCCGGGCCCAGGGGGCCATGGATATGTCTTCGGCCATGTCCTCCATCAGCGGCTCTGGGGTAGAGATAAAGCTCTACGGCGAGGACACGGACCGGCTCATTGAGACCGCCAATGATTTATCGGAAAAGCTTTTGGACCTGGAGGGCGTGGGGGCCACAGAGACAGGCCTGGAGGACGCCACCCCCGAGTTGCGCATTGTAGTGGACAAAAATAAGGCCATGGCAGAGGGCCTCACCGTGGCCCAGGTGTACCAGAGCGTGCGGGCGGCCGTGACGGGGTCGGCCTCGGCCGCCTCTATGGATATCGAGGGCGTAGCGGAGGACGTGCTGGTGCTGCACCCCAAAACCGGGAAAATGACCGCCGCCTACATCAAGGGCCTGACTGTCCCCGCCACGGACCGCCAGACCGGCGAGACGGAGGACGTGCCTTTAAGCCGGGTGGCTAGCTTCGAGGAGCGCCAGAGCCTTTCCAGCATCCGCCGGGAAAACCAGAAGCGGGTGCTCACCCTGACGGCGGAGGCGGCACAGGGCCACAATATCTCCCTGGTGGCAAGGGAAGTGGAGCGGGCGCTCTCCGGCTTCGAAGTCCCCGAGGGCGTGACCCTGGAGATCACCGGCGAGAACGACACCATCATGGAGGCCATGGGGCAGCTGCTGCAGATGGCGGCCCTTGCTATCCTCATCATCTATCTCATCATGGTCATCCAGTTCCAGTCCCTGCTGCTGCCCTTTATCGTCATGTTTACGATACCCCTGGCCTTTACGGGAGGCTTCGGGGCCCTGTGGCTCTGCGGCATGGAGGTAAGCGTGGTGTCCATGATCGGCTTTATCATGCTCTCGGGCATCATCGTCAATAACGGCATCGTGCTCATCGACTACATCAACCAGCTGCGCTCCCTTGGGGTGCCCCGGCGGGAGGCCATCGTGCAGGCGGGCCGCACGCGGCTGCGGCCCATCCTCATGACGGTGCTCACAACGGTGCTGGGCCTGCTGTTCATGGCACTGGGCACGGGCGTGGGGGCCGAGATGATGCAGCCCATTGCCATCGTGTGCATAGGGGGGCTGCTGTACGCCACGCTGATGACGCTGTTTGTGGTGCCGGCCATGTACGAGCTTCTGAGCCCCAAGGAAATGCGCCACATCGACCTGGGGGAGTAGGGGAGAGGAACACCCGGCTCACCCGCTGAAATTGGCCGCGCACGCCTTGACATGGGCGAAATAGTGGAATATAATGAAAAACCCACCGTGCTTTTTGGTGGGTTTTTCGTGTCTTAGTCCAAGGGGGCCAGGTGAAAAGAGATTTTTCAAACCGGCCCCGAATCAAGAAAGGAGTGTTTCCCCATGATCGAAGTGTCCCATCTGCAAAAGACCTTCCGGGTGGCCCGCCGGGACGAGGGCTTTCAGAACGCCGTGAAAGCCCTGTTCCGCCGGGAGTACCAGGAGATCCACGCCCTAAACGACCTTTCCTTCTCCATAGGCGAGGGGGAGATGGTGGGCTACATCGGCCCCAACGGCGCGGGCAAAAGCAGCACCATCAAGGTTTTAAGCGGCGTACTGACCCCCGACAGCGGCCGGTGCGTGGTAGACGGCCGGGTGCCCTGGAAGCAGCGGGTCAAGCACGTTTGCCAGATCGGCGTGGTCTTTGGCCAGCGCTCGCAGCTCTGGTGGGATGTGCCGGTGGCAGATTCCTTCGCCCTCTTAAAGGACATCTACAAAATCCCCGACGCCCTCTACCGAAAGAACGTCGCCGAGCTCACAGAGCTGCTGGACCTCAGTGAGCTTCTGCGCACCCCCACCCGGCAGCTGTCCCTGGGCCAGCGCATGCGCTGCGAGATCGCCGCGTCCCTGCTGCACAGCCCGAAAATCCTTTTTCTGGACGAGCCCACCATCGGCCTGGACGCCGTGTCCAAGCTGGCAGTGCGGGACTTCGTCAAACGTCTCAATCGCGAACGGAAGACCACCGTGCTGCTCACCACCCACGACATGCAGGATATCGAGGCTTTAGCCAGCCGGGTTCTGCTCATCGGCAAGGGGAAGATTCTTCTGGACGGCACCCTGGACGACATCCGCAGGGGCGGCGAGCAGATCGACGAGACCATCGCCCACCTGTACAAGAAGTACGACATATGAGGGCCGGCCTATGAAAAAGTATCTCTCCTTCTTCCGCCTGCGCTTTGTGATGAACCTGCAGTACCGGGTGGCGGCCCTGGCGGGCATCGTCTGCCAGTTCTTCTGGGGGGCCATGGCCATCCTGGCCTTCCACGCTTTCTACGAGACCGACCCCGCCTCCTTCCCCATGGATTTTCAGGCCACCGCCAGCTACATATGGATGCAGCAGGCCTTTCTGGGCCTCCTCTCCGTGGGGGGCATGGACAACTCTATCTTTGACGCCATCCACAACGGCGACGTGGTCTACGAGGTCTGCCGCCCGGTAGACCTGTACGCCATGTGGTTTTCCAACACCTCGGCCACCCGGGTGGCCCGGGCTCTGCTGCGGTGCGTGCCGCCCCTCATCGTGGCGGCCTTCCTGCCCAAGCCCTTCGGGCTCATGGCCCCGCCCAGCCTTACGGCGCTGCTGCTGTTTTTCGTGTCCCTGTGCCTGGCGCTGCTTGTCACCGTGTCCTTCTGTATGATCGTCTATATCCTCACCTTCTACACCATCTCCTACCGGGGGGTGCGCCTGGTGGCCGTGGCCCTCAGCGACTTCATGATGGGCGGCGTGGTGCCGCTGCCCTTTTTCCCAGAGGGCTTCCGGCAGTTTGCGGAGCTTCTGCCCTTCTCCTGCATGGAGAACGTGCCCCTGCGCGTCTACAGCGGGGATTTAAGCGGGCCGCCCATGGCCAGGGCCCTGCTGCTGCAGGTGTTCTGGGTCTTCGCCCTGGTGCTTCTGGGCAAGGTTCTGGAGCAAAAGGTCTTAAAACGCGTGATCGTACAGGGAGGGTAAGGGCATGAAGCTTTATAAAAAATATTTTTCCATCCACTTAAAAAGCGCCATGCAGTATAAGGCGTCCTTTTTCATCACGCTCATCGGCAACTTTCTCACTTCTTTCAGCGTGTTTCTGGGCGTGGTGTTCATGTTCCAGCGCTTCCACCGGGTGAAGGACTTCTCCTTCCAGGAAGTCATCCTCTGCTACGGCATCCTGCTTCTGAGCTTCCAGGTGGCCCAGATGTTCGCGTCGGGCTTCAAGGTCTTCGACCGCATGATCGCAAACGGCGAGTTCGACCGGGTGCTCACCCGCCCCCGCAACGAGATCTTCCAGGTGCTGTGCAGCCGCATCGACTTCGTGCGCCTGGGGGGCATGCTCCAGGGGGTGGTGATGTTTATCTACGGCATCTCCCAGGCCCCCATGGGCTGGACCCCCCTGCGGGCGTTGACGGTCTTCTTCATGCTCATCGGCGGCGCGGTGGTGTTTTCCGCCATCTTCCTTCTGGACGGCGCCTTCGCCTTCTTCACCCTGGAGGGCCTGGAGTTCATGAACGTCTTTAGCTACGGCGCCTCTGAGCACGGCAAGTACCCCTTAAGCATCTACGGCAAGGGGATGCTCACCTTCTGCACCTTCGTGGTGCCCTACGCGCTTTTTCAGTACTACCCGCTGCTGTTCGTGCTGGGCCGCAGCGAGAATCTGCTGTACATGTTCCTGCCCCTTCTCTCCTGCTGGTTCGTGATACCCTGCTGGCTGGTGTGGCGGCTGGGGGTACGGCACTATAAGTCCACCGGCTCTTAAAAAAAGCGAGGCCCCCCGGGTGACCGGAGGGCTTCGTTTTATTGCGTCAAATGCTCTATCAGGATCTTTACCCCCAGGGCTATGAGGATAAGGCCGCCGATGAGCTCGGCCCGGCGCTTATACCGGCTGCCAAAGAGGCTGCCTACCTTCACCCCCACGGCGGAAAGCGCGAAGGTCACCACCCCGATAAAGGCCACGGCGGGCACGATCTGCACCCGCAGGAAGGCAAAGCTCACCCCCACCGCCAGAGCGTCGATGCTGGTGGCCAGGGCCAGGGGCGCCATGGCCCGGGGGGAAAGGGAGGCGTCGGCGGGCTCCTCGTCTTTTGAGAGGGCCTCTTTTATCATGCCGCCCCCGATGGCCCCCAGCAGGAGGAAGGCCAGCCAGTGGTCGAAGGCCTCTATGGCCGCCGAAAACTGCACCCCTACCAAGTACCCCAGTAAAGGCATCAGCGCCTGAAAGCCCCCGAACCACAGCCCTACTATGGCCATGCCCCTGGGCTTGGCCTCGCCGGTGGCCAGCCCCTTGCACACGGCCACCGCGAAAGCGTCCATGGAAAGGCCCACCGCTAAAATAAACAGTTCAAAAATTCCCATAGTATGTACTTCCTCCCTGCTGCCAGTATATTACCCGGCAGCAGGGAAATATGCAGATGGTTTACAGATGCCAGATGTCTTCGTTATATTGGGCGATGGCCCGGTCAGAAGAGAAGAACCCGGCCTTTGCGATGTTTACGAGCATCATCTTCGCCCAGGCGTCCCGGTCTTCGTACTGGGTAAGGAGCAGCTCTTTGGCGGCGATATACTCCTTCACGTCCAGAAGCGCCATGAACCAGT
>CANRZD010000070.1 GCA_947644325.1 uncultured Clostridia bacterium | reverse complement strand
CTCTTCCGATCTAGGCCTTCGTGCTGGAGCTTACCGGGGCGGTGTGGATTTATGTGGGCGCCTCGTCCCGCGGCGTGACCGACTGCTTGATTCAAACCGGGGCCCGGGAGGAGGCCAAGCGCTGCACCCAGCTGGTCCTGGAGGCCCTAAAGGGCTGCGGGTGTGAGCTTCTGGTCATGCCCTATTCTTACGATCAGGACGGCCTTCGGGACATGCTGGAGGACAAGGAGCTCTGCCGCTGCCAGATCTTCCTGGCGGTGGGCGGGGACGGCACCATCATCCACGTGGCCAAGATAGCCGCGGCCCTGGATAAGCCGGTGCTGGGCATCAACGCGGGCAAGCTGGGCTTTACGGCCGTGGTGGAGCGGGAGGAGCTCTCCCTGCTGCCCCGGCTCATTTCCGGGGAATACCAGGAGGAAAAGCGCCTGATGCTGGAGGTGCAGAAGTTCAGCGAAGACGGGGCGGCTTCCTATTACGCCATGAACGACGCGGTGGTATCAGCAGAGCTTGCGAAGATCATCGAATACAAGCTGGCCCTGGGCGACGGGGAAAGCTACCTTTACCGGGCCGACGGCTTCATCGTGTGCACGCCCACGGGCTCTACGGCCTACTCCCTTTCGGCGGGGGGGCCGGTGGTGGACCCCTGTCTTGACAGCCTCATCTACACCCCCATATGCCCCCACTCCCTTTTTGACCGGAGCGTGCTCTTCGGGGCGGACACCCGCCTGCAAGTGGCCATTCCCCAAAACCGCAGCCGCCTGTACCTTACCATAGACGGGGAGGCCCCCCTGGCCCTGCAGCCCGGGGACAGGCTGGTCTTCTCCCGCTCCCCCAGGCGGGCCCGGTTCATAACGCTGACCAATAAGAACTTTTACGATATACTCAATCAAAAACTGGTAAACTGAGCAAATACAGAGGCGGTCCCCGCCGGAAAGGAACAACATGAAAACCCGACGCCATGCCAAGATCTTAGAGCTGATAAAGGAACACGACATCGAGACCCAGGACGAGCTGCTGCGCTACCTGCGGGACAGCGGCTTCGACGTGACCCAGGCCACGGTCTCCCGGGATATCAAGGAACTGAGGCTCGTGAAGGCCCTGTCCCACACCGGCAAGTACAAGTACTCGGCCGGGGGCGAGTCTGTAAACGACATGTCCTCCAAATTCTACTCCCTTTTCGCCGACTCGGTGCTTTCGGTGGAATCGGCCATGAATATGGTGGTGGTGAAGTGCATGAACGGCATGGCCCAGGCGGTGTGCGCCTCTATGGACACCATGGCGTGGCAGGGCTTTCTGGGGACGCTGGCGGGGGAAGACACCATCTTCATCGTCTGCCGCAGCGAGGCTGCCGCCCGGGAGACCCAGGAAGAATTCAGCAAATTGATGAACAGGTGATGAGGGCATATGCTTGCACAGCTTTTTATCAACAATATCGCGGTCATAGAGCGGGCCTCCATTGACCTGGACCGGGGCTTTACGGTGCTTACCGGCGAGACGGGCGCGGGCAAATCCATCATTATCGACGCCATCCACGCGGTCCTGGGGGAGCGCACCTCTAAGGAGCTGGTGCGCACGGGCACCCAGGCCGCTTCGGTCTCGGCGCTTTTTACCGACCTGGAGCCCGACGTGCTCCGGGCCCTGGAGGAGCTTTCCGTGCCCGCCGAGGAGGACAACTCCCTGCTCATCCAGCGGGATATCCGGCTGACGGGGAAATCCTCCTGCAAGATGAACGGGGCCCCGGCCACGGTCTCCATGCTCAAGCAGATCGCCCCCAGGCTCATCAGCATCCACGGGCAGCACGAAAGCTACGAGCTGCTCTCCCCGGAGGTGCACATGACCTATATCGACAGTTTCGCCCGGGTAGAGGCCCTGCGGGAGGAATACCGGCAGAGCTATGGGCGGCTCAGGGCCCTGCAGCGAAAGCTCAAGGAGATGGACACCGACGAGGGGGAAAAGGCCCGGCAGTTAGACCTTCTGCGCTACCAGATCGACGAGATAGAGGCCGCCGGCGTGCAGCCGGGGGAGCAGGAGCGCCTCTCGCAGGAGCGGGAGGCCATCCGCAACCGGGAGAAGATTGCCGCCTCCGTAGAGCTCTCCAAGGCCCTTTTGAGCGGCGACGAGGAGCGGGGGGGCATCCTCTCTGATTTGGCCCGGGCCGCCTCTGAAATGGAGAAGGCCGCCGAATTCCTGCCGGAAGCGGGGGAGGCCGCCGGGAAGCTGCGGGAAGCGGGCTTTCTGCTGGAGGACGCGGACAGCGCCCTCTATAGCCTTTCAGTAGATTTCGACCCCGCCGCCCTGGACGCCATCGAGGAGCGGCTGGACCTTTTGTACCGGCTGGGGATGAAGTACGGGGGCACAGAGGAAAAGATACTGGCGTACCTGGAAAGCTGCCGGGAGAAGCTTCACGCCATCGAGTTTTCCGACGAAGAGCGGGAACGGCTGGAAGGGGAGTACGAGGAGGAAAAGAAGCGGGCCATCGAGCTTGCTAAAGAGCTTTCCCGCAGGCGCAAGGAGGCCTCGGGAAAATTCACGGCGCAGGTGAAGAAGGAGCTCGCCTTTCTCAACATGCCGGGCATCGAATTTGTCACGGAGATAGAGCGGGTGCCCCTGCACCCGGACGGCTGCGACAAGCTGCAGTTTCTGGTCTCCGCCAACAAGGGCGAGCCCCCCAAGCCCATGTCGAAGATCGCCTCGGGGGGCGAACTCTCCCGCATCATGCTGGCGGTGAAGACGGTGCTTTCGGGCATGGACAAGATTGACACCCTGATTTTCGACGAAGTGGATACAGGCATCAGCGGCTCGGCGGCCAATCGGGTGGGGGAGAAGCTGAAACAGGTCTCCCATAACCGCCAGGTGCTGTGCATCACCCACCTGGCCCAAATTGCCGCCATGGCGGACCACCACCTGTTTATCAGCAAGCACACGGAGAAGGGCCGGACCTTCACAAAAGTGGAGCCCCTGGACTTTGAGGGCAGAAAGCAGGAACTGGCCCGCATCATCTCCGGGGAGGCCGTCACCGAGCTGCAGTTGAAAATGGCCGAGGAAATGCTGAAAAAACCTTGACATTTCAAAAACAGGCGTGTATAATAACGGACAATGGCGATGACGGAATCAAGTAAGCGCTGTCCTATATGGCACAGAGAGCCTGCGGCTGGTGGAAGCAGGCCCATGGCAGCAGCCCAAAATACCTTCCCGAGCCGCTTCCTTGAACGCTATGCCAGTAGGGGAAGCCGTGTGGCAGGCGTTACTCTGCAAAGGCATGCTAGTGCCTATGAGGCCGCAGACTGCAAAGCTGCGGTGAACTGAGGTGGTACCGCGGTTTTTATCGCCCTCTGTAAAAGCTGTGCACAGCGCGCTGCTTTTGCGGGGGGCGTTTTTGCGTTGTGCTGTGGAGGTGAATGTATGGTTCAATTAAAGCCAGCTAGGGCAGAAGATGCCTGCGCCCTGCTGGACATCCAAAGACGGGCCTTTGCGGCCCTGCTGGAAAAGTACCGGGACTACGATACCAACCCAGCCATGGAGCCGCTGTCAACCCTAAAACGTAAGCTTTCGGAGCGGGACTATTACTTCATCCTGCTGGACGGCAGGGAGGCCGGGTTCATAGGCGTGCGGCGGGACGAGGGTTCGCTGGTGGTTACGCCCATCGGGCTCTTGCCCCAGTGCCGGGGGAAAGGGGCCGGCTGCGAGGCGATGCTCTTGCTTGAGGGCCTTTACCCGGATAACCGGCGGTGGACACTGGGGACTATTTTACAGGAGGCGGGCCTCTGCCGGTTCTATGAGGGCCTTGGGTATAGGCGTACCGGAGAGGTCACGCATATCCAAGAAGGAATGGATGAAGTCGGATACGAAAAAATAATAGAAAAAGAGAAAGGATAAAGAAAAATGGGAATCTACGAAGAACTGCAGGCAAGAGGGCTTATTGCCCAGGTGACAAACGAGGACGAGATACGCGCCATGATAAACGCGGGCAAGGCCACCTTCTACATCGGCTTTGACTGCACGGCGGACAGCCTGACGGCCGGGCACTTTATGGCGCTGACCCTCATGAAGCGCCTGCAGATGGCGGGGAACAAGCCCATTGCCCTGATCGGCGGGGGCACCACAATGATTGGCGACCCCACCGGGCGCACGGACATGCGCAAGGTGCTGACAAAGGAGGACATCGACCACAACGCCGCCTGCTTCAAGCGCCAGATGGAAAGCTTCATCCAGTTCGGCGAGGGCCCGGGCAAGGCCATGATGCTCAATAACGCCGACTGGCTGCTGGGCCTCAACTACGTGGAGCTCTTGCGGGAGGTGGGCCACTGTTTCTCTGTGAACAACATGCTGCGGGCCGAGTGCTACAAGCAGCGCATGGAAAAGGGCCTCTCCTTCCTGGAGTTCAACTACATGATCATGCAGTCCTACGACTTCTACCACATGTTCCAGCATTACGGCTGCAACATGCAGTTCGGCGGCGACGACCAGTGGAGCAACATGCTGGGGGGCACCGAGCTCATCCGCCGCAAGCTGGGCAAGGACGCCAACTGCATGACCATCACCCTGCTCACCGACTCTCAGGGCAAGAAGATGGGCAAGACCGCCGGCAACGCCGTGTGGCTGGACCCCAACAAGACCTCCCCCTTCGACTTCTACCAGTACTGGCGCAACGTGGACGATGCCGACGTGCTCAAGTGCCTGCGGATGCTCACCTTCCTGCCCATGGAGCAGATAGAGGAGATGAGCGCCTGGAAGGACAGCAAGATCAACGAGGCAAAGGAGATCCTGGCCTTCGAGCTGACCCGGATGGTACACGGCGACGGAGAAGCCAAGAAGGCCCAGGAGGGCGCCCGGGCCCTCTTTGGCGGCGGCGCCAGTACGGCCAACATGCCCACCACCAGCCTCTCTCAGGAGGACCTGGCGGAGGGGACAATCAGTATTCTGGACCTGCTCATAAAGACGGGCCTTGCCGCCTCCAGGGGCGAGGGCCGGCGGCTGGTGCAGCAGGGCGGCGTGTCTGTAAACGACGAAAAGGTCACAGACTTCGCAAAAAGCTTTACAAAAGATGACTTCGGCCCAGAGGGCCTTATCCTCAAAAAAGGCAAGAAAGTCTTCCACAAAGTGACCTTAAACTAAAGAAAAAGAACCCCTTTCCCCGGCAAATGGGGGAGAGGGGCCCTTCTTTTTGCTTTTTTACGCCATGGCCTTTTCCAGGGCCGACAAGACCGTGTCAAAGTCCGCTTCTGTAACCAGCAGGGAAATTTCCACCTCTGAGGTGGTGATGAGCCGCAGGTCGGCGTTTGTGCCGGAAATGGCGCTGAACACCTTGGCGGCAATGCCGGGGGTGTTCTTCATGGCGGGGTCGTAGACGGATATCTTGTGGTTCACGCTGCTGACCAGCACGTTCACGTCGGTCTCCCGTTTTAATTGGGTGGTGAAGGCCAGGATGTCTATAAGGTCGTTGTCCGAAATGGTGAAAGAGAGCCCCGTGAAGGCCCCGTGGGTGGGGGCCATGGAGATCATGTCGATGTTGATGTCGTACTTGGAGATGGCCTCGAAAATGTGGGAAATAGAGTCCACATTGGCGGGGAAGCCCACCAGGGTGACCAGGGTGATGTTGTCTACAGTGCTGATGACGGTTGAACTGCTCATATTTGCCTTCCTTTCCGGCGGGGGCTTCACAGCAGGTCAGACATGCTGTAGAGCCCCGGCCCCTTGCCCTGCATGAACACGGCGGCGTTGATGGCCCCGGAGGCAAAGAGCTCCTTGGACTGGGCCGAGTGGGAGAGGGTGATGACCTCGTGCTGGCCGGAGAAGATCACCTGGTGCTCGCCCACAATGGTGCCCCCCCGCACCGAGTGCAGGCCGATCTCGTTTTTGTCCCGCTTTTTCCGCTGCGAGTGCCGGTCGTACACGTACTTCATGGCGTTTTCCTGCTCCTCGCTGACGGCGTCGGCCAGCATCAGGGCCGTGCCGCTGGGGGCGTCGATCTTCTGGTTGTGGTGCATCTCCACGATCTCCACGTCAAAGGAGGAGCCCAGCACCCGGGCGGCCTTTTTGGAGAGCTCGATGAGAAGGTTCACGCCCAGGGACATGTTCCGGGAGTAAAAGAGGGGCAACTCCCTTGCGGCCTCCTTGATCTCTGCGGTCTGTTCCGGGGTGTAGCCGGTGGTGCACAGCACGGCGGCGGTGCCGGGGCGGGCCTTACAGAAGTCCAGGATGGGGGACAGGGCGGAGGGGTGGGAGAAGTCGATAATAACGTCCACCGGCTCCGCCACCTCCCCAATGCAGGTGTACACCGGAAAGCCCTCCTGGGGCGTACCGGTGATGTCCACCCCGGCGGCAATCACACAGTCCTCCCGCTCCCGCACAAAATTCTGTACGGCGGCGCCCATTTTCCCGCCGCAGCCGCACAACAGCAGTCTGGTCATTTCCCATGGCTCCTTTCCTTTTCACGTCTTCCTTTTTTCAGATCAGGTTATGTTTTTCCAGCAGCGCCCCCAGGGCCGCCCGCTTTTCCTCGGGCATGGTGGTCAGGGGCATGCGGCAGGTGTTGGTGGAAATTTTCCCCATTCGGAACAGCGCCTCTTTGATGGGTATGGGGTTCACGTCCATGAAGAAGCCGTCCATCAGGTCCAGGTACTGGTTGTTAAGACGGCGGGCTTCTTCCAAATCTCCCCGCAACATGGCGGCGGTCAGGTCGTGCATCTGCCGGGGCAAAGCGTTTGAAAACACCGAGATGACCCCCAGGCCCCCCAGGGCCATAATGGGCACCGTCTGGTTATCCTCCCCGGAGTACATGTCGAGCTTATCCCCGCACAGGGCCAGGGTGCGGGCCGCAGAGGCAGTGTCGCCGTTTGCCTCCTTTACGGCCACGATGTAGGGGTTTTCCGCCAGCTCCTTGTAGGTGGCGGGCTGAATGTTGCACCCGGTGCGGCTGGGCACGTTATAGAGCACGCAGGGCATCTGCACCGAGTCGGCGATGAACCGAAAGCTCTCAATGAGCCCCTTCTGGGAGGTCTTGTTGTAGTAGGGGGTCACAAGCAAGAGGCCGTCGGCCCCCAGCTTTTTGGCCTCCAGAGAGAGTTCTACGCTGAACTTCGTGTCGTTGCTGCCCGTGCCCGCAATGACCGGCACCCGGCCCTTCACCTTTTTGACGATGAAATCGATGGTCTCAAGATGCTCCTCGGCGGTCATGGTGGCCGCCTCGCCGGTGGTGCCGCAGGCGATGATGGCGTCGATGTCGTTTTCGATCTGGAACTCTACAAGGCGTTCCAGCTCCTCCCAGCAGATCTCCCCGCAGGAAGTGAAGGGCGTGATAAGCGCCGTGCCGGCCCCGGTAAACAGTCGCTCTTTTGTCATAGATTTCCCTCCTGGTCTCAGTCAAAATAACCCAGCTTGCACAAAAGCTCCGCCATGAGCAGGCCGCCGCCCGCTGCCCCCCGCAGGGTGTTGTGAGAGAGGCACACGAACTTGTAGTCGTACTGGGTGTCCGGGCGCAGCCGCCCGGCGGAAATGGCCATGCCGCCCTCTATATCCCGGTCCAGCTTGGGCTGGGGGCGGTTGTCTTCCTCAAAGTAATGGATGAACTGCTTGGGGGCGCTGGGCAGGTCCAGCTCCTGGGCCGGGCCCCGGAAGTTCTTCCAGCGCTCTTTGATTTCCTCGATGGAAGCCTTTTTCTCCAGGGAGAAGAACACCGCCGCCATGTGGCCGTCAGACACGGGCACCCGCAGGCACTGGGAGGTGATGGAGGGCGTAGTGGCGTTTACAATGACGCCGTCCTCCACATGGCCCCAGATCTTCATGGGCTCCTGCTCCGACTTCTCCTCCTCGCCGCCGATGTAGGGGATCACGTTGTCCAAAATCTCCGGCATGGTCTCAAAGGTCTTGCCCGCGCCGGAAATGGCCTGATAGGTGCAGGCCAGCACCTTTGTGACCCCCAGGTCCATAAGGGGATGAATGGCCGGGACATAGCTCTGCAAAGAGCAGTTGCACTTGACGGCGATAAAGCCCCGCTTGGTGCCCAGGCGCCTGCGCTGGTGCTCGATGACCTTGTGGTGGTCGGCGTTGAGCTCGGGGATGATCATGGGCACATCCGGGTCGCCCCGGTGCTGCTTGTTGTTGGAGATGACCGGGCACTCCTTCTTGGCATAGGCCTCCTCCAGGGCGTATATCTCCTCTGATTTCATGTTCACGGCGCAGAAGACGAAGTCCACTAAAGACACGATGGTGTCCATGTCTTTCTGGGCGTCGTACACAGGCAGGTCCGCCATGGCGGGGGGGATGGGGGTACTCATGGCCCAGCGGCCCGAGAGGGCTTCCTTGTAGCTTTTCCCGGCAGAGCGGGCGCTGGCCGCCAGGGCCGTCACTGTAAACCAAGGGTGGTTTTCCAAGATAGTGGCAAAGCGCTGCCCCACCATGCCGGTGCATCCGATGATACCTACGCGATATTGTTTCATTTTCTTGTTCCTTTCTTCTGAGAAATTATGACGGCAATAAGCAAAAACCGGTTGAAAACCGGCCGCCAATCTCCTATAATAGAAATACTGCGGCAGGGTGTGCCGCCGGAGCCGCGACTTTGCGATTCGCCTATTATAATACCTTAGTTTTGCTCTATTGTCAATTTTTTCGGCCGGGATATTCTATGAAAATTTTACGGGACTGGTGAACGCCATGCTGGAAGAAACTTTGAGGACACACGACTTTTATTACGACCTGCCAAAGGAGCTCATAGCCCAAACGCCTGTTGAGCCCCGGGACGCCTCGCGCCTGATGACCCTGGATAAGCGCACGGGGGAGGTGGGCCACCGGCATTTTACTGACATCGCAGACCTGCTGGACCCGGAGGACTGCCTGATCTTAAACGACTCCCGGGTGCTGCCCGCCCGCATCTACGGGGTGAAGGAGGGGACCGGGGCCCACGTGGAGTTCCTTCTATTGGAAAACAAGGGGAACGACACCTGGGAGGCCCTGGCAAAGCCCGGCAAGCGGGCGAAGAAGGGCAGCCGGTTCGTCTTCGGCGAGGGGCTTCTGCGGTGCGAGGTGACGGACGTGCTGGAGGACGGCAGTCGGCTCATCCGCTTTGAATACGAAGGCGTGTTCTTCTCCCTGCTGGATGAGGTCGGCCAGATGCCCCTGCCGCCCTATATAAAGGAAAAGCTGCGGGACAAAGAGCGGTACCAGACCGTGTATTCCCAGGAGATGGGCTCTGCGGCCGCGCCCACGGCCGGGCTGCATTTCACGCCGGAGCTGCTTAAAAAGATACGGGAAAAGGGGGTTGGGCTGGGCTTTGTGACCCTGCATGTGGGTCTGGGCACCTTCCGGCCCGTAAGCGCCCAGCGGATAACCGACCACAAGATGCACGCGGAGCACTACTACATGCCCCAGGCCACCGCCGATCTCATAAACGCAACAAAAGAAAGGGGCGGCCGGGTGATTGCCGTGGGCACCACCAGCTGCCGCACCATCGAGTCTGTGGCCCAAAAGGAGGGGTGCTTCCGGGAGAGCCAGGGGTGGACGGACATTTTCATCTACCCGGGCTATACGTTCCAGGGCCTTGACGGGCTCATCACCAATTTCCACCTGCCCGAGAGCACGCTCATCATGCTGGTCTCGGCCCTGGCCGGGCGGGAGCGGGTCTTGCGGGCGTATGAGACCGCGGTGAGGGAGAGGTATCGGTTCTTTAGTTTTGGGGATGCGATGTTTGTCGGAGACCTGAAATAAATATTGTCAGCGAGACGCTGAAAAGCCCAGAAGCCATGCGGTTTCTGGGCATTTTTCTTATTCCTGAGCCTTGTAAGAAAATCGGACCTCAACGCCGTTTTTGAAGAGAATCGAGGTGGTAAGCCCATTTTTTATACAAAAGTTTGTGACGACGGAGTTGAGGAAATCCTTGACGATTTGCGGGTCGATTTTTCGGATGAATTTCTCGTAGTCCACGAAGCGTTTGTCCTGAAGCTGCTGGCTCAGGATGAAGTAGCTGGCCTTCGCTATGAACTCCTCATCGGACATGGTGATGGAGGATGCGACCTCGGCTTCCAGCTCTTCGAGCCGAGCGTCCTTTTCCTCCAGAGCATCCATGAGCTGCTTGCGCTCCACCAGATAGTCTTTCTCAGCCATCGCCTCCTCGCCGTAGAGGAAGAGCGACTTCAGCCGGTTCAGCGCCCTCTCCAGTCTGCGTTTCTCTGAGAGCAGCACGTCACGCTCCTGAATGGCGGCGCCGGACTCAGCAGCGTCCACGGTGCGGGTCTCAAAGGCCAGCGGGTCAAAACCGCTCCTGAGATGGTTGTAAAGCTCTTCGAGACCGGGACGTTCGATGTGGTCCACCTGAGAAAACATATTCCCCCGCAGGAGCTTTTTCTCCAGTGTCTCGATGGAGGTGCTTTTGCCGAAGGAGTTAGAGGCCCGGATGAGGTTGGCGACGAAGTTCAGAGCAAAAGGGCCGAGAGTGACGTCAGAGACGTATTTGTTGTCGCAGTCCCCGAAGCGGCGCTGCCGGGAGCATTTGTAGACTGATGGACGCCAGCCGTCGGAGCGTTCCCGGTCAGGGGAAGCAATCATGGTGTAGCCGCAGCATCCGCATTTAAGCAGACCAGCAAAAATGTGTATGTTCTTGCGCTGGTAGGTCATTCCGGCTCCAGCCCATCCTCGCTGCTTGCTCTGGAGCATGGCTGCGATTATTTCCTGCCGTTCAGGGGTGACAATAGCTGGATGGTGGTCGAGGACAAGCACCCATTCATCCTTATCCTTGACGGTGAAGCTCTTGCTGCTTTCGTCCCGGTAGTTGTAGCGGTAGGTCCCAGCGTAGAAGGGATTGGTTAGCATCGTGCGGACGGTGGTGGGATTCCACGGCTTGCCGGTGCGGGAGCGGACGCCCTTCTCGTTAAGCGTCTTGGCAACGGTGGTGAGAGACTTCACGGATTCATAGAGGTCGTAGATGTGCAGCACCACCTGAGCTTCGTCCTCGATGATAGAGAACTGCTTGGAGTCCTTGTCGTAGGCGTAGCCGAAAGGAACCTTGCCGCCATTCCATACCCCGTCATTGGCACGGGAGAGCATGACGGCGCTGACACGCTCTGAGGTCATGTTGCGCTCCAGCTCCGCAAAGACGAGGATGATTTTCAGCATGGCCTCGCCCATCGCCGAGGAGGTGTCAAACTGTTCGTTCTTGGAGACGAAGACAACGCCCAGCTTCTTCAGCTCCGCATACATGGCGGCGAAGTCGAGAAGGTTCCGGCTGATGCGGTCTATTTTCCAGACGAGCAGATGGGAGAACTCCCCGGTGCGTACACGGGACATCATGCGCTGGTAGTCCGGGCGGTCGGTATTCTTGGCGGAATAGCCTGCATCCTCAAAGACCACGCAGTCGGTGATGTCGAGGGCATACTTGGCGTAGTTAATAAGCTCTTCTCGTTGAACCGGCAGGCTGGCCCGGTCCACCTGATACTGCGTCGATACCCGTATGTAGATGGCGGCCTTCAGCGCAGTCACAGCGTCGGCTGCCTTTTTAGCTGGTTTCCTCATGGTCAGACCTCCAGAAAAAGCGAAAATAGATAGCAAACAAGGCGGCTCGGCTATCGTGAGCTGCCTTGTAATAATATACAAGTATCACGTGGCGAAATGCATAAAAACTATGCAAT
>CANRZD010000069.1 GCA_947644325.1 uncultured Clostridia bacterium | reverse complement strand
GCCACAAGTTCACTTATCATTGTAGCTTCGGCGGCTGTCAAGCCTGATAAATCAAGCTGCCTATCATTTTTACGGCCTAATAAGTAATCAGTAGAAACGTTGAAAACATCCGCAAAGCGCACAAGCGTTTCATAGGAAGGTTGGCGCATATCATTTTCATACATTGATATACTGGATTTCTCCAAACCTACAAGGGCGGCAAGCTGATCCTGCCGTAATCGTTTTTCAAGCCGCAACTCTTTCAATCGAACAGATAAATCAAGAATCATATTGTGCATACCTCCTTTATGCACATATGATAGAATATCACGTTTTTGTTCTCAGCCCGTGGAATTGGCTTGACTCCCTGTGGAATCCGTAAAAAAATAGCCGACACCCACGGAATTGTGAGCATCGGCTACTATACCTTATCTGGTAGATTATAAGTTAGGACGGGCATTATAATTATGTTATACGGATTCAGTGGATTCTCCACGCCTTTGAAGTTCTGCGTTACAAATACGACACACCTGTTCGTACCATGCGTATGATTTATTTCCATACTCATATACGACTTTAGCATCATGAATGGCTCTACGCAAATCAGACGAACTAAAATTTTCTGGATTATCAGTTACTGCGTCAATATCACCAATTTTATTTGTGTAACCATTGTCCCAAGACATTCCCATACCTCCTTACTCAATGCCCGTCCCTATATTCATTATACAGTATTACTAAGCGGATTTCAAGAACAAGACTAACTACGCCATAAAAAACATATAGCTGCAATGGCACTTTGATAAATGCACAAAAAAGTTGTGAATTTGTCAAAACTCCATTTAAAAGAGTGTTGGCGGCTCTTTGTTATCCACTTCACCTTGATTGTATCGGCGAGGGCCTGCGCATCTTGACCGACAAGCTGGACAGCAAGAACTTCTACGCCTTTAACCCCTCCTTCGATAAGCCGTAAAAGGGGAGAGGCAAAAAAATTTTGAAAAAAGCCGGCAGATGGGTTGACAATCTGCCGGTGTTTTATTATAATACATATGAACAAATGCTCATATGAAAGGATGATAGGACATGGAAGACCAAAAGTCCGCCCCCCGCTGCGAGTTCCTGTTCGTGCACCAGGACGTGGTGGACCAGGTGAACCGGGCCATGCCGGGGGAGGAGGAGCTTTTCGACCTGGCGGAGCTCTTCAAGATTTTCGGCGACTCCACCCGTGTGCGCATCCTCTATGTTTTGTTCGAGGCGGAGATGTGCGTCTGCGACATCGCCCAGCTTTTGGGCATGACCCAGTCGGCCATCTCCCACCAGCTGCAGGTGCTGAAAAAGAGCAAGCTGGTCAAGTACCGCCGGGAGGGCAAGACCGTCTTTTACTCCCTGGCGGACGACCATGTGCGGGCCATACTGGACCAGGGAATGGAGCACGTGACGGAATAATTTTACATTTTTTGGAGGGGATCAGCATGAAGAAAAAATTCAAAATGGTAGACCTGGACTGCGCCAACTGCGCCGCCAAAATGGAGAACGCCATCCGCAAGATAGACGGCGTGCAGGACGCGGTGGTGAGCTTCATGGCACAGCGCCTGACCGTGGAGGCCGACGACAGCCGGTTCGAAGAGATCATGGACCAGATCGTAAAGGCCTGCAAAAAAGTGGAGCCCGACTGCCAGATTCTGCGCTGACCGGAGAAGATAAAAAGGGGGAGGGCTTGTCATGAGCGGAAAACAAAAGAAAATGCTGCTGCGCATCCTCATCAGCGCGGCGCTCCTTATCATCGCGGTGCTGCTGCCGGTGGAGGGGCCCTGGCGGTTTGCGGTGTTTTTGCCGGCGTACTTCACCATCGGCTGGGACGTGCTGTGGCGGGCGGTGGTAAACATCTGCCACGGCCAGGTGTTCGATGAAAACTTCCTCATGGCCCTGGCCACGGTGGGGGCCTTCTGCACAGGCTTTTTCGGCAGCGGAGAGTACCCGGAGGCCGTGTTCGTCATGCTGTTCTACCAGGTGGGCGAGCTGTTCCAGAGCTACGCCGTGGGCAAGTCCCGAAAGTCCATCGCCTCCCTTATGGACATCCGCCCCGACTACGCCAACATCGAAAAGGACGGCGTGCTGGAGCAGGTGGACCCGGAGGAGGTGTCCGCCGGGGACGCTATCGTCATAAAGCCCGGGGAGCGCATTCCTTTGGACGGCATTGTGCTGGAGGGTGCGTCGGCCCTTGACACCGCGGCCCTCACCGGCGAGTCCCTGCCCCGGGAGGTGGCGGCGGGGGACAGCGTCACCAGCGGCTGCGTGAACATGAGCGGCCTTCTGCGGGTGGAGGTCACCCGGCCCTTTGAAGAATCCACCGTGTCGAAGATACTGGACCTGGTGGAAAACTCCAGCAGCAAGAAGGCTAGGGCCGAAAACTTCATCACCCGCTTTGCCCGGTACTACACGCCCATTGTGGTGTGCGCCGCCCTGGCCCTGGCGGTGCTGCCCCCTCTCATCCTGGGGGGCGGCTGGGGCGATTGGATACAGCGGGCGCTGATCTTCCTGGTGGTGTCCTGCCCCTGCGCCCTGGTGATCTCGGTGCCCCTTAGCTTCTTCGGGGGCATCGGCGGGGCCTCGAAGCAGGGCATACTGGTAAAGGGCGGCAACTATTTAGAGGCCCTGGCCCAGGCCGAAATGATGGTCTTCGACAAGACCGGCACCCTGACCCAGGGGGTCTTCCGGGTGGCGGGGGCGTACCCCCGGGGCTGCGGGGAGGAGGAGCTTTTAGAGATGGCCGCCCTGGCCGAGAGCTACTCCGACCACCCTATCTCCCGCTCTCTGAAAGAAGCCTGGGGCCGTGAGCCTGAGCCCGGGCGCGTCACAGAGACGGAGGAGCTCTCCGGCCGGGGGGTGCGGGCTGTGGTGGACGGCAGGACCGTCTGGGCCGGGAACAGCCGGCTCATGGAGGAATTAGGCGTGGCCTGCGACACATGCGGGCAGGCGGGCACGGCGGTGCACGTGGCCATAGACGGCGCCTACAAGGGGCACCTGGTCATCGCCGACCAGGTGAAGGAAGACGCGGCCCAGGCCATACGGGAACTCAAGGAGGCCGGGGTGCAGCGGACGGTCATGCTCACCGGCGACCGGAAAGAGGTGGGGGAGAGCGTAGCAAAAGAGCTGGGCCTGGACGAAGCCTACACCCAGCTTCTCCCCGCCGGTAAAGTGGAGAAGGTAGAGGAGCTCTTAAAGCAGAAATCCCCCAAGGGGAAGCTGGCCTTCGTGGGCGACGGCATCAACGACGCGCCGGTGCTCTCCCGGGCGGACATCGGCATCGCCATGGGCGGCCTGGGGTCAGACGCCGCCATAGAGGCCGCGGACATCGTGCTCATGGACGACAAGCCCTCGAAGATTGCCGAGGCCATGCGCATCTCCCGGCGCACCCTGGGCATCGTGCGGCAGAACATCGTCTTCGCCCTGGCGGTCAAGGGGCTGGTGCTCGTCCTCAGCGCTCTGGGGCTCTCCAACATGTGGGAGGCCGTCTTCGCCGACGTGGGCGTGGCGGTGCTGGCCATCTTAAACGCCATGCGGGCCCTGAACGTAAAGAAATAGAAAAAGCCAAAAAGAAAGCCTCCGGCGCCTATGCCGGGGGCTTTTATCGTTTATCTATGAAGCTTTATAAGCTGCGGGAGAGCTCCTTCAAATACGCCCGGAAATCGGCCCCGATCTCCGGGTGGTCCAATGCCACCTCTACGCTGGCCTGCAGAATGCCCAGCTTGCTGCCCATGTCATAGCGGGTGCCGGTGAAGTCCACGGCGGTCATGCCGTCCCGGCGGGCTAGGGCGCGCATGGCGTCGGTGAGCTGTATCTCCCCGCCTGCCCCGGGGGGCGTGTGGTCCAGGATGTCGAAAATCTCCGGCGGCAGCACGCAGCGGCCCAGGATGGAGTAAAGGGAGAACTCCTCCCCGGGGGCGGGCTTCTCCACCATGTCCGTGCAGCGGAAGTAGTTGTCCCGCAGGGGCTCGACTTTTAAGGAGGAATACTTGCGGATGGCATCCGCCGTCACTTCCTTTACCCCAACAACTCCCAGGCCGAATTCCTCATAGGCCCGCATGAGCTGGCCGCACACGGGGTCCTTCCCCAGTATCACGTCGTCGCCGTAAAGCACCGCGAAGGGCTCCCCCTGCACGAAGCTGCGGGCGCAGTTAACGGCGTGGCCCAGGCCCTTTGTCTCCTTCTGGCGCACGTAGTAGATGTTCGCCAGCTTCGATAAGGCCACCACTTCTTTCAGCACCGCCTCCTTCTGGGGGTTGCCGGTCAGGCGCTCCTCCAGCTCGGGCGCCCGGTCGAAGTGGTCCTCCAGAAGGCCCTTGCCCCGGTTGGTGATAATGAGGATGTCTTCAATGCCCGAGGCGGCGGCCTCCTCTACAATATACTGGATGGCGGGCTTGTCCACAATGGGCAGCATCTCCTTGGGCATGGCCTTGGTGGCGGGCAGCACCCGGGTACCCAGGCCCGCGGCGGGTATGACGGCCTTGCGTATCTTTTTCATAAGCGTCTGGCTCCTTTCTCTCGTTCTCGCCCTACAGGAAGAAGGGCACCACGTTCACCAGAAGGAAGTAGCACACAAAGAGGCACACCGCGATGGAGACGTTGACGCCGCCCTTCCTTTCCAGGGTGACGGCGGCCTCGCCCTCGGCGCTTTGGGCCTTTATCTGCCGCACGCAGCGGATGCAGTGGCGCATATACATTTTATTGCCCCGCACGCCGATGACGATCATCACCGCAAGCATGCCAAGAAGGCACAGAAGGGGCGAGGAAATCTGCAGGTACATCATGGGGTCCCCCGAGACGATCTGGGTCAGGGCCAGCATCTGTTCGTTTGTGGGGGAGAAGCCCAGGGAAAGGTCCATGCCCACCTGGGCGGAAAGCTCTGTGAGAAGGGGCGCTGCCACAAAGACCGTCACCATGAGATAGCAGAGATACAGGCAGAACATCAGGGCCGTGACGATGGCCCCGGCCTTGTACTGCTTGCGGTAGAGCATCCACGCGCCGGAAAAGAGGAAGGCGGAGACGTTGAACTTATTGCGCCCGGTCTGCTTCATATAGCGGAAGACGGGCATATAATACGTTGTGTTCTGCTTCACAAACTTTGAGGCGTCCCCGAAGCTCACGCCCTCCTCCAAGGCTTCAGCGGGGCTCACGCCCCCCATGGGGTCAAAGGAAAAGGGGGGCACCACGCCGCCGTAGGCGTTGCGGGAGGCAGGGGCCCCGGAGCTCACAAAGGGCGGTGGCGGGGGCGTAGGGCCCTTTTCCCCGGGCTGGGTGCCCAGCAGGGACGTGCCGCACCGGTTGCAGAAAAAGGCGCTGTGGGCGTTTAAGGTGCCGCACACAGGGCACTCCTGGTCCTTGATCTCCGCGGTGGTGTCCGCAGCCTTAGGGGGCGGGGGCGCGGGGGGCGCCCAGTCCTTCCCGGCCTTATGCAGGTCGTCGAAAATACACTTGCCCTCTTTTTCGTAGCAGGCCCGGTGGTAGGGCGCGCCGCACACGGGGCACACCACAATGTCGTCCTCCCGGGTAAAGGCCTCGCCGCAGACGGGGCATTTGAGTCCAGTGTGATCCAGCATTTGCAAAGCCATTCCTTTTTCCTTAGAATTCACTAAGGCTTATTGTACACGATTCTTTCTGAAAGCGCAATGCGCAGACGGTTAATTTTCAGTCTGTTAATAAATTGTTTGCAAAATCCTGTGAAATTCCAAGGGTTAGGGGAGTTTCAGCTTTACAAGCGGCCGTGAATTTGCTAAAATACAGGGAGTGCACCAAAATCTTGACCTCACCGGGAGGAGTAAAATATGCTGCAATTTGAAGAATGCAGGCGCGCGCTGGAGGAACAGGAAAGCGCCTTGAAGGAATTGGAGAGCGCTTTGGGCCTCGAAAAGCTCCGGGAAGAAGTAGACATGCTGGAGCACAAGTCCGCCGAGCCGGGCTTTTGGGACAACATGCAGGAGGCCCAGAAGGTCACCCAGCGCATGGCGGCCCTAAAGGGCCGGGACGAGAGCTTTCAGAAGCTGTGCGCCCGTCTGGACGACTGCCTGGCCCTTATCGACATGGGGGACGAGGCCGAGGACCTGTCCTTAGTGGACGAGGCCCAGGGGGAGATAGAGGCCATAAAAAACGAGATTGCCGCCATGCGGCTTTCCACCTTACTCACCGGGGAGTATGACTCGAATAACGCCATCCTCACCTTCCATGCGGGCTCCGGCGGCACCGAGGCCCAGGACTGGGCGGAGATGCTTTTCCGCATGTACACCCGCTGGGCCGAGCGCAGGGGGTATAAGGTCACCACCCTTGACTACCTGGACGGGGACGAGGCGGGGCTTAAAAGCGCCTCCATCCTGGTAGAGGGCGAGAACGCCTACGGCTACCTCAAGAGCGAGGCGGGGGTGCATAGGCTCGTGCGGGTGTCGCCCTTTGACGCGGCCGGGCGGCGGCACACGTCCTTCTCGTCTTTGGAAGTCATGCCCGAGATAGAGGAAGATAACTCTGTGGAGATAAACCCCGACGACATCAAGATGGAGGTCTATAGGGCCTCCGGCGCCGGGGGCCAGAAGGTCAACAAGACCTCCTCGGCGGTGCGGCTCATCCACATCCCCACGGGGATCGTGGTCTCCTGCCAGGTGGAGCGCAGCCAGTACCAGAACCGGGACGTGGCCATGAAGATGCTCATTTCGAAGCTGGTTGAAATCAAGGAGCGGGAGAACCTGGAGAAGATATCGGACATCAAGGGCGAGCAGAAGGAGATCACCTGGGGCAGCCAGATACGCTCCTACGTCTTCATGCCCTATACCATGGTAAAGGACCACCGCACCGGGTTCGAGACCGGCAATGTCAACGCCGTCATGGACGGGGATCTGGACGGCTTTATCAACGCCTACCTCACCGCCCAGAGCCAGAACGCCCTGCGGGAGGGCGTGGAATAAGAGAGGGGCCTATGGAATTTACACTGGAGCAGGTGCGGGAGGACCAGAAGGAAATTCTGCGGAACCTCTTGGAAAAATATAACTACGAGTTCTCTCAGTACGAGGACGCGGACGTGAATGACCTGGGCCTTTACGGCTACGGGTATCTCGACAACTACTGGACGGAGGAGAACCGCTGGGCCTTCTTCCTCCGGGCAGACGGGCGCTTGGCGGGCTTTGCCATGGTGAACGACTACCCCGAGGCCGGGGAGCCCCTGGATTACTGCATGTCCGAGTTCTTCGTGATGTACAAATACCGGCGCTGCGGCCTGGGTAAATGGGCGGCTTACGCCCTCTTTGACCGCTTTCCGGGCCTGTGGCAGCTAAAGCGCAGCCCTAAAAACGTCCCTTCCGTGCACTTTTGGGACAAGGTGGTGGGCGGCTACACCGGGGGAGATTTCAAACTGGAGCGGGGCCGGGCGGACATCGCCTACGGCGACGGCACCCCGGCGGACCTGTTTACCTTCCGGACGGGAAATTAAGGAGGGGTGAGCGTGCGGCACAGGCGGCAGAAGCGGCAGTTTCTAAAGAGCACGGACCATCTTCTGGACATCAGCCCGGCCGGGCGGAACATCTTCGTCTCCCGAGATAAGCAGATGCAGAACCGCAAGGCAAGGCAGATAAAAATATGGATGCGCATCGTGGCCGTGCTGGCGGCCCTGGTGTCATTGGGGGCCATGGCCCTTTTTGTGTGGAGCTATCTCATTCCCTACTTCCGGCAGGAGTTTATCCTGCCCCCGGCGGTGTCAGAGCTGGAGGACCCGCTGCTGACGGGCAGCATGGCCCCTTTGCCTGTTTACGACGAGATGGGCCTTCCCGTCTACGACAACGACATGTGCCTTTTCCTCATCAACCGGGCGAACCCGGCGGACGAGAGCTTTGTGCCCACCCTGAACACGGCCGAGGGCGTGGCGGTGGACGCCCGCATCGCGGACGCCCTGCGGCAGATGACCGAGGCCGCCGGGGAAGACGGCTTGGCCCTTGTCTTTACCGAGGGGTACATCTCTTTTGAAGACCAGGGGGTGCGCTTTGAAAACATGGTGGAGGAGCTCATGAACGGGGAGGAGGGCCTTACCACCGTCATGGCAAAGACCGACGCGGCCAGCGTGCAGCCCCCGGCGGGCCAGAGCGACTTTCAGACGGGCCTGTGCGTGCGCGTCAGCGGCGACCCCGAGACCTTCCCGGACTCCCGCACCTACTCCTGGCTGCGCAGCAATATGGGGAAATACGGCTTCATCTTCCGCTACCCCAAGGGCAAGTCCGACATGACCGGCATGAAGGAGGACCCCACGGTGCTGCGCTACGTGGGCAGCGCCAACGCGGCGGCCATGCAGCAGCGCTCCATGTGCCTGGAGGAGTATGTGACTTATCTCAATAATCAGTAAAAGAGGCGGTCTTTCTTGAATCGGCGGACGAAAATTCTCATACGCAGAGGGGCAAGGGGCCTTACGGGGTATCTGCTGGCCTTCTTCAAGTGGGTGCTGGCGGCCATTGCCCTGGGCCTTGTGTGCGGCCTTGTGGGGGCGGTCTTCCACCTGGCCATCGACCGGGTGACGGAGTACCGCCTGGGCCACCCGGCCCTCATCTGGCTTCTGCCTTTGGCCGGGGCCCTGACGCTCTTACTCTACAAGCTCTGCCGGGTGGGCTACTGGGTGGGTACGAACCTCATTCTGGAGACAGCCGACGGCACGGACCACATCCCCATCCTGCTGGCCCCGCTGATTTTCGCGGGCACGGTGCTCTCCCACCTGTTCGGGGCCTCGGTAGGGCGCGAGGGCGCGGCGCTGCAGCTGGGGGGCAGCCTGGGGTATAACTCCGGCCGCCTTCTGCGCCTTTCGGAAGAAGACCGGGAGGTGCTGACCATGTGCGGCATGGCCGGGTGCTTCGCGGCGCTTTTCGGCACGCCCCTTACGGCGGCGGTCTTCGTGCTGGAGGTGCTGCGGGTGGGCACCATGCGGTATAACGCCTTTTTGCCCTGCGTGCTGTCGGCCTACACGGCGGGGTACACGGCAAAGCTCTTGGGCACGAGCCCCATGGCCTTCTCCCTGGGGCAGGCCCCGGGCTTTACCCCTGTGACGGGCCTGCAGGCGGCGGGCCTTGCGGCTCTTTGCGCCCTTGTGAGCATCGTCTTCTGCACCAGCGTACATATGGTGGGGCATTTTATGGGGAAGTTCCTTAAAAACCCCTACCTGCGCATTGGGGCCGGGGGGCTTCTCATGGCGGTGCTGGTTTGGGCTTTCGGGCTCTATGACTTCGCCGGGGCCGGGGGCCACATGATAGAGGCGGCCATCGGCGGCAGCGCGCCCTGGTATAGCTTCCTTATAAAGATCGCCCTTACGGCCCTGTGCGTGGGGGCGGGCTTTCGGGGCGGGGAGATCGTGCCCACCCTCTTTATCGGTTCGGCCTTCGGCTGCTTGGCCGGGCCCCTTTTCGGCTTTGACCCGGGCTTCGGGGCGGCTTTGGGCCTTACGGCCCTGTTCTGCTCGGTGGTGAACTGCCCCCTGGCCTCGGTGTTTTTGGCTATGGAGCTCTTTGCCCCGGGGGACGCCTCCCTCTTTGTGATTGTGGCGGCGGTGGCCTATGTGCTCTCCGGGTACTTCGGGCTCTACGGCAGCCAGCAGATCGTCTTCTCCAAGGTGCGCCAGAAGGTCATCGACATCACCGCTCAGTGACGCTTCTCCCACCGGCACAGCCCCCAGTACCCCAGGGCAAAGAGCCCCCCGCACAGGGCGCACTGTGCTGCTACCTGCAAAAGGGGCTCCCCTATGGGCAGGCGCGCAAGGGCCCGCTGCCCTAGCAGCACGCACCCAGCCGCCCACAGAAGGGGCAAAGCCACATGGCGCGTGAGAGACAGCCGCAGGGCACTTACCTTTACCAAGCGCCGCAGGCTCAGGGCGGCGTTAAAGATGGTGCTGAAAAAGAGGATGCCCACGTAGCTCTCTATGCCGAAGCGCCCTAAAAGCAGCAGCACCAGGGTCACCCGGAGGAAGGAATCGGCGAAGTTGTACTTCATGGAGTTAAACTGCTCGTCTAAGCCCTTTAAGAGGCTGTCTACCACCACGTCCAGATAAATCAGCGGCACGATGGGGGCCAGAACCTTGAGGTAGGCCCCGGCGCTTTCGCTGTGGTAGAAGGCAAGGCTCCAGCTGTCGCCGAAGACCGCGAACAGCACCGCGAAAAAGAGCCCGTAGGCCAAAGCGCTGCGCACCGCCTTGCCGCTGATATAGGCCACGGCCTTCTTGTGGGAGAGCTCCCGCTCCTTGGCGATCTGGGGGATCAGAAGGGACGCGAAGGACACCAAAAACGAGGAGGGGAAAAAGAGCATGGGCATGGCCATGCCCTGCAATAGGCCGTATTGAGAGAGGGCCGCCGAGTACCCCAGCCCGTAGCTTTGCAGCTCTTTGGGGATAAGAAGGTTCTCGCCGGTATTGAGCAGGCTCCTGGCGGCGGAGCTCAGGGTGCAGGGCAGGGCGATGTGGGAAAGGCCCCGCAGCACCCCCTGGCATTTTTCCCGCTTTCTGGGGGTGTGGCGCTTTAGGCTTTTGCGGCAGGCGCACCAGCTGACTAGGAAGGACGCGGCCTCCCCCAGGGTAGAGGCGGCCATGGCCCCCATGCAGGCGGCTTCTATGCCGGCAGGGGCCATCTTCCAGAAAAGCAGCACCGTGCAGGCGATGGTCAGCACCTGCTCCAGGGTGTCGGCGGCGGCGGTAGAGAGGGACTCATCTACCGCCAGGAAGTACCCCTTCATGCAGGTGCACAGGGACATGAAGGGCAGCCCCACCCCTAAAATGCGCAGGCAGGGGGCGGCCTTTACGTCCCCTAAAAAGCGGGCGGCGGCAAAGTCCGCGAAAAAGAAAAGCAGCAGGGCGATGCTGAGACTCAGCCCCAGGCAGAAGGCAAAGCACCGGGCCACCAGAGAGCGAAGGGTCTCCCGTCTCCCGGCGGCGATGGCGGCGGAGACCATGCGGGTCACCGCCAAACTGATGCCGGAGGTGGAGAGGGTCACCGCCAGCATGAAGATGGATAAAATCAGCTGGTAAAGCCCCATGCCCTCTGAGCCGATCTTCATGGAAAGATAAGAGCGGTAGCCCATATTGGTGACGCGCAGGAAAAGGGACACCGCCGTGAGCACGGCCCCTTGGATAAAAAATTTCCGTTTGGCTGATTTGGTCATGGGCGCACAGGCTCCTTTCACCGAAGTGGTCAGAGGGCAGAGAAAGGTGGAAAACGCATGGATAAGAACTGGACCGAGATAAAAGCGAAGGTCCCCGCGGCCCGGGCGGAGCAGGCGGGGGACATTGCCAACATGGTGGTGCCCTATGGCATTTATATGGAGGACTACTCCCATTTAGAAGAAGAAGCCAGGGAGATCGCCCACATCGACCTGATAGACGAGGAGCTGCTGCGTAAAGACCGGGAGAACGCCATTATCCACATCTACATCAGCCCCGAGGAGAACCCCCGGGAGGCCGTCTCCTTTTTAGAGGAGCGGTACGCGGCGGCGGGCATCCCCTTTGAAATCACGGAGGGGGACTGCGCGGAGGAGGACTGGATCAACAACTGGAAGAAGTACTTTAAGCCCATGCCCGTGGGGGAGAAGCTTCTCGTCCGCCCCCTGTGGGAGGAGGAGTACGACCCCAAAGGCCGCACGGTC
>CANRZD010000068.1 GCA_947644325.1 uncultured Clostridia bacterium | reverse complement strand
ACCGGGAGACGCTCTCTGAGATGCTGAGCTTTGTGCGCAATAAAGAAGGGCGGGCCCAGGCCCAGTATGGGGCCCACGATGACTGCGTCATGGCCCTGGCCATCGCCTACCACGCCCGGGAGCAGCTTTCCTGGGGCCGGGGGGAATGGGGGTGGTCGGTGGAAAGATAGGGGGGAAAGAAGGCTTTATGAGACAAAAAGGAGGGGGTTTTTCATGAAAACAGAGCTTTTGCCCAAGACGGTGCTGGCCTTCACCTGCACGGCGGGAGGCATCCTCATCAAGGCCCTGGGGGGCTGGGACGGCGCTTTGCAGCTTTTGGTGGCCTGCATGGCTGTGGACTACGTGACCGGGCTCATGGTGGCCGGGGTGTTCAAGCGTTCAAGTAAGACAGAGGGCGGGGGGCTCGAAAGCCGCGTGGGCTTTAGGGGGCTTCTGCGCAAAGGGGCCATTTTGCTGCTGGTGTTTTTGGGCACTCTGCTGGACGGCCTGCCCGGGGGCGGCTTCGTGCGGCCGGCGATGTGCTGCTTCTTTGTGGCAAACGAGGGCTTGTCGGTGCTGGAGAACCTGGGGCTCATGGGCGTGCCCTACCCGGCCTTTCTGCGGGACATGCTGGAGACCCTGCGGAAAAAGGGCGAAGAGGGGCAGAATATTCCCGCGGAAAAGGAGGAGCGGTAACATGGCGGCTTTGGGGGTAGACATCTCGGAGATGAACGGCGACGTGGACTTTGACGCCCTGCGGGGGGCCGGGGTGGAGTTTGTCATTATCCGCTGCGGGTACGGCAGCGATTATGCCCACCAGGACGACGCGCGCTTTCAGGAAAACGTGAGAAAGGCCGACGCGGCCGACATGCCCTGGGGGGCGTACCTGTACTCTTATGCCCGAAACGGGGACATGGCAAGGAGCGAGGCCCAGCACACCCTGCGGCTGCTGGCGGGGCGCAAGCCCGCCTACGGCGTCTGGCTGGACGTGGAGGACGCCACCCAGGAGGGGTGCGATCTGCCCGGGGCCTGCGCGGCCTACTGCGCGGCATTGGAGGCCCAGGGGCTCTATGTGGGCATCTACTCCAGCCTGAGCTGGTGGCGCACGAAGCTCAACGACCCGCGCCTTGCCCGCTACGACCACTGGGTGGCCCAGTGGGCCGAGGCCTGCGACTACGCCGGGGATTACGGCATGTGGCAGTATACGAACCGGCTGGTGATTGGGGGCAGAGAGTTCGACGGGGACCGGGCCTACAAAGACTACCCGGCCCTGACCGGCAATAAGCCCCAGGAGGAGCCGGGGCGGTGCCCCTGCTGCCGGTGCGGGGCAAATTGTGAATAAATTGTTAACAAACGGCAAAAGGGGTTGAAAGCCTGTGGAAAAGGTGTTAAAATGTAACCAAATTGTAATGGTTGTCATCTTTTTGTAAAGGGGTGCGTTCCTATGGGCCGTGGTCTTTTGAAGAATCTGTTGGCCATTGCGGCAGCGCTGGTGGTCACTTTAGGTGTTGTGACTGTTTTGAGCGCCGCCACAAAGGCCTCGCCGGACGCGGCGCAGCGGTACTCTCAGGAGGTGCGCCGGGAGGAGACCCAGGTCTCAGAGCTTTCCGCCCCCGCCCATACCCAGGACCCCGTCTCTTTTTTGGAGGCGGCAGGCGGGTTCGTGCTGATTATAGGGGTGTCGGCGGCCGGGGCCCTGCTTTTGCTCAGGGCCATGCAGAAGGGCCGGGTGCACCACACCGGCCGGGGCTATCAGCCCAGGCGGGATATGGCCCATGGCTCTCAGCGGAGGATGCGGCGGGTGTAAAATCATGTGTGCTTTTTGGGGCCGGCTTTTCAGCCGGTCCTTTTTTATGTACGGCCCGGGGCATAAAAACGCAAAAGGCTATTGACAAAAAGCAGGTTTTTTCGTATAGTGTATTCATTGCGTTTGCATCTGAAAAAGGGCGGCTCCCGAAGGAGGTGGGGCTGCCTGTAAAAGCGGCCTTGTTCCTTCGCCGCGGGGGGCTTTCCTCCCCCTGCTCTTTATCCTTTGCGGATGGCGATCCTTTTAGGGCGGCCCGGGGGGTTCCGGGCGCTCTTAGCGGGGCCGGGTTATGTGTGAATAACAAAAGACACGCAACTACTATTTCGCAAAGGGGATGCAGGAAAATTGAACAACATTCTATCTCTACAAGGCATCGCTGTTTCTTACGGCAAAGAGCAGGTGCTGGGGGGCTTCCATCTGGACATACGGGATGGGGAGTTCGTCACGCTGCTGGGGCCCTCTGGGTGCGGGAAGACTACCGTGCTGCGCACCATCGGGGGGTTTATCCAACCGGACGCAGGGGATGTGTTTTTTTATGGGAAAAACATCACCGCCCTGCCGCCCCACAAGCGGGAGGTGAACACCATCTTCCAGAAGTACGCTCTGTTCCCGCACCTGAACGTGTATGACAACATCGCCTTCGGCATGCGCATAAAGGGGAAAAGCGAGAAGGAGATAAAGAAGACGGTGCACGAGATGCTCTCTATGGTGAACCTTTCGGGCTTTGCCCACCGGGGGGTGGGGCAGCTGTCCGGCGGGCAGCAGCAGCGGGTGGCCATCGCCAGGGCCCTGGCAAACGAGCCCAAGGTGCTGCTCTTGGACGAGCCCCTGGGGGCTTTGGACCTGAAGCTTCGCAAGGACATGCAGGTGGAACTGAAAAAGATACAGCAGCAGACGGGCATCACCTTCGTCTTTGTCACCCACGACCAGGAGGAGGCCCTCTCCATGTCGGACACAGTCGTTGTCATGGACGGGGGCGACATTCAGCAGATCGGCTCGCCCACAGACATCTACAACGAGCCCAAGAACGCCTTTGTAGCGGATTTCATCGGGGAGTCGAACATCCTGGACGGGGTGATGCTGGAGGACTATATGGTTCGCTTCGCCGGGCAGACCTTCCGGTGTCTCGACGGGGGCTTCGGCAAGGACACGCCGGTGGACGTGGTCATACGGCCCGAGGACATCGACGTGGTGCAGGCCGACTCCACCCACATCACCGGGGAGGTTACAAACGTCACCTTCAAGGGCGTGCACTATGAGATCATCGTGGACGTGGAGGGCTTCAAGTGGATGATACAGTCCACGGACTTTAGGGCCGTAGGGGACCGCATCGGCCTGTCCCTTACGCCCGACGACATCCACGTTATGGAGACGTCGGCCTACTCCGGGCGCTTCGGCGACTACAGCACCTTCTCGGACGAGATGGACCAGGACAGGCAGGCGGAAGGGGGCAAAGAGGATGAAGACTAGGTCAAAGCTGCTTTCCGCCCCCTACACGGTGTGGATGACCATATTTATCGTGCTGCCCATGGTGCTGGTGGCCTGGTTCGCTTTCACCGACCGGGAGGGGCATTTCACCCTGGAAAACATATTGAGCGTGGGGCAGTACTCCAACGTGTTCCTGCGCTCCATCTGGCTGGGGGCGGTGGCTACGCTCATCTCCCTTCTCATGGGGTACCCCCTGGCCTACATCATCTCGAAAATGAGCGAGAAGCGCCAGAGCGTCATGGTGATGCTGGTGATGCTGCCCATGTGGATGAACTTCCTGCTGCGCACCTACGCCTGGATGACCCTGCTGGAGGATAACGGCCTCATAAACGCCGCCCTGCGGGCCCTGGGCCTTCCCGGGGTGCACATGATAAACACCGCCGGGGCCGTGGTGCTGGGCATGGTGTATAACTACATCCCCTATATGATCCTGCCCCTTTACTCGGTGCTGACAAAGATAGACAAAAGCGTCATCGAGGCCGCCGAGGACCTGGGGGCAAACAGCCGCCAGGTGTTCTTAAAGGTCGTGGTGCCCATGTCCATGCCGGGCATCATCTCCGGGGCCACCATGGTTTTCGTGCCGGCGGTGAGCACCTTCATCATCTCGAAGATGCTGGGGGGCGGGGGCAACCTGCTCATCGGCGACCTCATTGACATGCAGTTTTTAGGCAGCGCCTACAACCCCAATCTGGGCTCGGCCATCTCCCTGGTGCTCATGGTCATCATCCTCATCTGCATGGGCATCATGAACCAGTTTGACGACGAGGAGCCCGGGGAAGGAGGGGTGCTCTTATGAAAAAGGCCGGCGGACGTATCTACACCTTCCTGGTGTTCCTGTTTCTGTACGCGCCCATACTGGTGCTCATTGTCTTCTCCTTCAACGACACGGAGACCGCCAGCCGCACCGTGTGGTCGGGCTTCTCCCTGCGCTGGTACGAAAAGCTCTTTGAAGACCGGCTGATTTTAGAGGCCCTGCGCAACACCCTGCTCATCGCGGTTTTATCGGCGGCGGCCTCGACGGTGCTGGGCACGGTGGCGGCCATTGGCATCAACTCCATGAAGCGCCTGCCCCAGCGCATCATGATGAACATCACGAACTTCCCCATGGTGAACCCCGAGATCGTCACGGGCGTGTCCCTCATGCTGCTGTTCGTGTTCGCGGTGGGGCTCTTTGGGGGCAGAAGCCTTGGCATGGGGTCGCTGATAGCGGCGCACATCACCTTCTGCCTGCCCTATGTGATTTTGTCGGTGCTGCCCAAACTGCGGCAGATGGACCCCAACCTCTACGAGGCGGCCCAGGACCTGGGCTGCCCCCCAGTAAAGGCCTTCTTCAAGGTGGTGCTGCCGGAGATCATGCCCGGGGTGGTCACCGGCATGATCATGGCCTTCACCCTGTCCATCGACGATTTTGTCATCAGCTACTTCACCAGCGGCACCACCCAGACCCTGCCCATCTACATCTATTCCATGACGAGAAAGCGCGTGAGCCCGGAGATCAACGCCCTGTCCACGGTGCTTTTCGCGGTGGTGATGGCCCTGCTCATCGTCATAAACGTGCGCCAGGGCCGGGCCCAGCGGGCGCAGAAGGAGGACGCGTAAATGAAAAAATTCCTTCTTTTCGCCCTGTGCCTGTGCCTCCTTCTGGGGGCGGGGGTCACGGCCTCCGCTGAAGAAAAGGCCACTATCAACGTCTATAACTGGGGCGAGTACATCGCAAACGGCACCGACGGCTCTATGGACATAAACGCCGAGTTCACCCGGCGCACGGGGATAGAAGTAAACTACACCACCTTTGACAGCAACGAGAGCTTATACTCGAAGCTGGCGGGGGGCGGGGCCGACTACGACGTCATAGTGCCCTCGGAGTACATGGTCTCAAAGCTTCTGAGTGAGGGGCGGCTTGCGCCTCTAGACTTTGAAAATATCCCCAACTTCCAGTACATCGACCCCCAGTTCAAGAACCCCACCTACGACCCGGAGGGGCTCTACTCGGTGCCCTACACCTGGGGCATCGTGGGCATCTTCTACAACACCGACTACGTGGAGGAGGTCACCAGCTGGGAGGCCCTGTGGGACGACCGCTACGCCGGGAAGATCCTCATGTTCGACAACCCCCGGGACGCCTTTGCCATCGCCCAGTTCCGCCTGGGGATGGACCTGAACACCCAAGACCCCAAGGACTGGGAGGAGGCGGCGGAGCTCTTAAAGCAGCAGAAGCCCCTGGTGCAGGCCTACGTCATGGACCAGATCTTCGACAAGATGGAAAGCGGCGAAGCCTGGATGGGCCCCTACTATTCCGGGGACGCGGCCATTCTGGTGGACAACAGCGACAACATTGCCTTCGCCGTGCCGGAGGAGGGCACAAACTACTTTGTGGACGCCCTGTGCATCCCCGCCACCAGCCAGCACAAGCGGGAGGCCGAGGCCTATATCAACTTCCTCTGCGACCCGGAAATAGCCGGGGCCAACATGGACTACGTGGGGTACTCCACCCCCGAGACGGCGGCCAAGGAGTACCTGAGCCCCGAGATGGCAGAGAGCCCCCTGCACTACCCCAGCGAGGAGACCGTGGAGAAGGCCCAGGCCTTTGTGAACCTGCCCCAGGATATCAGCAGCCAGGTGGATAAGCTCTGGGCCGAGGTGAAGATGGGCGGGCCCGGGGAGTCGGCGGTGCTCATCGCCATCATATTGGGCTTTCTCATGGTGTATATCGCCATCATCGTGTATAAACGGCGCAAACGGAAAAGGGAAATGGAGTGATCTTTATGGAGCGGGGCCTAGAAGGCCTGCGGGAAGACTGCCTTTCGTGCAAAAAATGCGGCCTGTGCGCCGCCCGCACCCACGTGGTGTTCGGGGTGGGGAACCCCCAGTCCAAGGTGATGCTGGTGGGCGAGGGCCCCGGCGAGCACGAGGACCTGGAGGGGGAGCCCTTTGTGGGCCGGGGCGGCCAGCTTTTGGATAAGCTTTTGGCGGCGGTGGACTTAGACAGGCGGGTGAACGTGTACATTACGAACATCGTAAAGTGCCGCCCGCCCAAAAACCGGGACCCCCTGCCCGAAGAGCAGGAGGCCTGCCTGCCCTGGCTGCGGGGCCAGTTTTCCCTGATCCGGCCGAAGATTCTTGTGTGCCTGGGCCGGGTGGCGGCCATGAAGCTCATAAAGCCCGACATCAAAATCACAAAGGAGCACGGGCGGTTTTTCGAGAAAAACGGCCTTCTCATGATGCCCACCCTGCACCCGGCGGCCCTGCTGCGCAACCCCAAAGAGAAGCCCGGGGCCTTTGAGGATTTCCTGAAACTCCGGGAAAAGATAGACGAGCTGGGGTGCGATATAAGAAATTCGGGGGTGTAGGCGGCGAATTTCGGGAAAACGGTTGAAATTTTCCCGGCGGGGTAGTACAATATTTACCAGCAAATACTTTGACTGCAAGGAGGAGTTTTCTATGAAAGTTATGGTGGAGACCTCGGCCCATCACGTACATGTGTCTGACGCCGATTTGGCCGTTCTGTTCGGGGAGGGCGCGGCCCTTACGAACAAGAAGGACCTGAGCCAGCCCGGTCAGTACGCCTGCGTGGAAAAGGTAGAGGTGGTAGGGCCCAAGGGCTCTATGTCCATGTCCATCCTGGGGCCCACCCGCAAGGAGACCCAGGTGGAGATTTCCCTGACCGACGCCCGCAAGCTGGGCGTCACCGCCCCCATTCGGGAGTCCGGCGACCTGGAGGGCACCCCCGGCTGCACCCTCCGGGGCCCCAAGGGCGAGGTAGTCATCGAGAAGGGCGTCATCGCCGCCAAGCGCCACATTCACTTTGCCCCCGCCGAGGCGGAGGAAGCCGGCGTTGTAGACAAGCAGATTGTCTCTGTAAAGGTAGACTATAACGGCCGCAGCCTTGTTTTCGGCGACGTGGTCTGCCGGGTGAACCCCGCCTACGCCCTGGCCATGCACGTGGACACCGACGAATCCAACGCCGCCGCCCTGCCCGGCACGGTGGACGGGGAGATCATCGTCTGAGTTTTTGGTTTTGCCAGTTAAGCCAGTTAAGAAAGAAAAGGGCCCCCGCTGTGATGCGGGGGCTTTTTGTCGTGATGTCTTACAGGGCTTCGCAGTAGGCGTCCACGGCCTGGTCCAGCAGCTTGCTTGCCAGGGCCAGATAGTCGTCCCCCAGGCTTTTTACCTTTTCCATGGTGGCGGGGGTCACATAAAGCGTCAGGGGCTCGCCGCGGAAGGGCTTGGCTTTTCTGGCGGCAATGAAAGCCTGCTCCATCTCCGGGGTCATCTCCGGGGAGTCCTCGTCGTAGACGATGGGCATTTTTTCGGCCTCCGCAAGCATCTCCAGCTCTTCTTCCGTAAGAGGCGCGGTCAGGTCCCGTTTATAAGTTACTATCATAATACACCTTCTTTTCTTGCAGATTGGCAGGACGGGCGGAGATCAATTCAACACACCTCATCCAAATAAACGCTCACCTTCACGATGCGCTCGTTCTGGGCGGAAAGGTAGGCGGGGGAGCGGCGGACGAAGTCGAAGAAGCCGCCTTCGGTCTCCCGGCTGGAGATGGCGCAGGTGAAGTGCTGGTTTGCCTCGTTTGGCTCGTAAATCACGTCCATGTGCAGGTGGAAGTACCCGCCCTCGGGGTTGGGGTACTGGCGGATAAGGGTGAAGAAAAAGAGCTCGATGCCGGTGAAATTGTCGGTGACGGTCTCGAAAAGCAGGGTGTCGTCGTCGCTGCCCACAGGCAGGCGGGACATTTCTTCGAAGGTATCCACAAGCTTAGAGAGGGGCATGGGGGTGTCCGTGGCCTTATCCAGGAACTGGAAGGGGTTTCCCATATTGATTCCTCCTGTTTTACTAAAATTACTGCTGGCTGAACTCGGACAGGAGCAGGCCCTCGTTGTGCTCCAGGGCCCAGTTGATGCTCCACTGGTTGGAGAACAGCAGCAGGTAGCGGCCCTTTGTGTCCTGCACCTTTTTGGTGTCAGAGGTCAGGTTCAGCTTTTTCAGGTCTATCTCCTCGTTGTCTATCCAGCGGATGAAGGAGTAGGGCAGGGAAGACATGGCGATGTCTACGTTGTATTCGTTCTCCATGCGGTAGCGGAACACGTCAAACTGCAGGGTGCCCACCACCCCCACGATGATTTCCTCCATGCCGGAATCGATCTCCTGGAAGATCTGGATAGCGCCCTCCTGGGCGATCTGGGTGGCGCCCTTTACGAACTGCTTGCGCTTCATGGTGTCCTTCTGGCGCACGAGGCTGAAAAGCTCCGGGGCAAAAGTGGGGATGCCCTCAAAGAGCACCTTCTTCCCCGGGGCGCACAGGGTGTCGCCAATGGAGAAGATGCCCGGGTCGAAGACGCCGATGATGTCCCCGGCATAGGCTTCGTCGATAATCTCCCGGCTTTGGGCCATGAGCTGCTGGGGCTGGCTGAGCTTTATTCTGCGGCCCCCCTGCACGTGCTCCACCTCCATGCCCTTTTCGAACCGGCCGCTTGCGATGCGGATAAAGGCGATGCGGTCTCTGTGGGCCTTGTTCATGTTGGCCTGAATCTTGAAGACAAAGGCCGAGAAGGCGTCGTCAACGGGGTCGGCGGAGCCCCCCACGGTGGGGCGGGGCAGGGGCGGGGTGGTCAGGCGCAGGAAGCTCTCCAAGAAGGGCTCCACGCCGAAATTGGTCAGGGCGGAGCCGAAGAACACCGGCGAGAGCTTCCCGTGGCGCACCTTCTCCTTGTCAAACTCATACCCCGCGCCGTCCAAGAGCTCCACGTCGTCGCACAGGGTGCTGTACAGGCTTTCGCCGATCTCCGCTTTCAGTTCCGGGTCCGTCAGGGCGTAGTCCCGCTCCTCCACCTCTTTCCGGCCGGCGTTTTCCGCCTCTGGGATAAAGCGCAGCACCTGGCCCCGCTCCCGGTCGTAGACGCCCTTGAAGTCTGCGCCGGAGCCGATGGGCCAGTTTACCGGGTACGTGCCGATGCCCAGCTCCTGCTCTATTTCCTCCAGAAGGTCGTAGGGGTCCCGGGAGTCCCGGTCCATTTTGTTTATAAAGGTGAAGATGGGGATGTCCCGCAGGACGCAGACCTTAAAGAGCTTGCGGGTCTGGGCCTCTACGCCCTTAGAGGCGTCGATGACCATTACCGCCGAATCGGCCGCCATAAGGGTGCGGTAGGTGTCCTCTGAAAAGTCCTGGTGGCCGGGGGTGTCCAGGATGTTGATGCAGTAGCCGCCATACTGGAACTGCATGACCGAGGATGTGACGGAGATGCCCCGCTGCTTTTCGATCTCCATCCAGTCAGACACGGCGTGGCGGGAGTTGCGCTTGCCCTTTACCATGCCGGCCAGGGTGATGGCCCCGCCATAGAGCAGGAATTTTTCCGTCAGGGTGGTCTTGCCCGCGTCGGGGTGGGAGATGATGGCGAAGGTGCGGCGGCGGGTGATCTCGTTTTTCATATCAGGCATGAAAAGCCCTCCTTTTTCGTTAGAATATGGGTCGGGGCAGGGCTTTTTGCGCTCAATCTTTCACAGATATCCCTCTTTCTTTAGCGTTTTCCGCCCTAGAGTATAGCACATCCGGGAAAAACTTGCAAGGAAGTCTGCCTGCTGTGACAAATTTTGAGCCCGCCTCTGTGCTATGATAGCCGGGACAAGGAGGGCTTTTTATGAAAAAATCCATAGAGCTTTTAGGGACATGCCTTTTGTGGGCGCTGCTTTTGTGCGCCCTGCCCCGGGCGGGGGCCTACGGCGGGCAGGTGGTGATGGAACGGGACATAGAGCCTTTAGCGGGGCAGGCGGGCCGGGCCTTCACCCTCACCACCCGGGTGTGGACCCAGGACCCCCTGGGCCCCCGGGAGCCCTGGCCGGTGCTCGCCCTGGAGGAAGGGGGCGGGGCCCTGGATGCCGCCCTGGAGCGGGCGGTCAAGGAGGCCGAAAAGGAAGGGGGCCCGGTGTGCCTTGTGATCCTCACAGGGGGCGCACAGGCCCCCCGGGGGGAGCGGGCCCTTTCCATGCAGAGAAGCGTGCAGCGGGTGCGGGACCTGGGCGGGCGGTCCTTTGTGTGCGGGGGCGAGGGCTGGCAGGCCCTCTCCAGCGCCCCTGTGGCGGGGCACTTCTTCGCCCCGGGGAAGGAGGAAGACTGCAAAGAAGCCGCCCGACGTCGGGCCGCCGGAGCCTATGAGGCGGAGGCCGTGGAGGTGCTGGACCCCCGGTTCACCCTGCCCCTGGAGGAGCGGGAAAGGCTCGAAAAAGAGGGGGCCCGGGTGCGCCTTTCGGGGGAGAGCTGGGCAGTGGCCTGGCCCATAGAGCTGCCCCGGGGCCAGAAGGACCCCTGGGAGGCAAAGTGGACGGTCGAAGCCAAGGAAGCCTTCCCCGGGGGCAACGGGGTGGACCTGTGCGGGGAGGGCTCCGGGGTCTTTGCAGAGGGGCGGCCCATAGCCGGGGCCAAAGAGGCAAAGGTCAACGTAGGCGTGTCTCTCAAACTGGAGGACGCGGGGGAGAAGATCTTCCTGGGGGAGACGGTGCCCGTGGCCTTCGGGGACGGCACCATAGAGGACCGGATGCTGGGGGGCGGGCCCCAGTGGTACGGCAGGGGCGTTACGGGCACCTTCTCTTACCAGTGGGAGGGGGTGGGGACGCTCTCTCAGCTGGGGAGGCTAAAGCCCCCGGAGAGCTGTGACTACCGGCTGCGGGTGGTCTTCACCCCCAAGGGCACGGGGAAGGGCTCCGCGGGCCCGCCCGCGGAGCAGACGGCCGCAGAGGGCGTCTACCGGGTGCGGGTGATGCCGGGGGTGCTGCGCATCCAGGTGGAGGGCCCAGGGGTGCATAGGGGCAGGAGCCTTGCCTTCCGGGTAGAGGGCCCGGGGGTGAGCCGCACGGTGGTGGCCCGGCCCGAGGCCGACCCCCAGGGCGGGGGGCTCACCCTGGCCGCCGTGCTGGAAGACTTGCCCTATGGAAAGTACACCGTTACCCCGGGCGTGGCCATGGACGGCAAAGCCTTAAAGCCCCAGGAGTGCCTTTTGGGCGTGTGCCGGGAGGACGACACGGTGGATGTGAGCAGGCGGTTTTGCACGGCGCGGTTTACGCTGCCATAAAAAAGAGCCCTGGCGGGGATGCCGCCGGGGCCTTTCTATATCTTATTTTTACGGGGTGGGGGCCCGCATGAGATGGGCGATGAAGGCAATCACAAACCCCAGCGCCGCCCCGCAGATGACCTCCCGCACCCGGTGGCCCAGGGATTCGTTCAGGCGGGGGATCAGGTCGTGGAGGGCCTGACGGGTGGTCTCGTCGTCGCTTTGCTCCAGGTACTCCACAATGTGGTTGATGGCCCGGGCGTGCAGCCCCGCCGCCCAGCGCACGCCGGTGGCGTCGTACATGACGATGAGGGCCAGCACAAAGGCCAGGGCGAAGACCGGGTGGTTGAAGCCGTAGAGATAGTAAGACGTCAAGAGCACCGAGCAGGTCACCGCCGAGTGGGAGCTGGGCATGCCCCCGGCCCCGGCCAGGCGGTGGCGGTCAAAGGACTTGTGCTTTAAGGCGTCCAGAAGGGTCTTCAGCAGCTGGGCGGCCAGCCACG
>CANRZD010000067.1 GCA_947644325.1 uncultured Clostridia bacterium | reverse complement strand
TACGGGTGGCGGAGGAAAAGGCCCGGGCATTGGTGGACCAGCAGGAGATCGTGCGGCAGGCCCAGCAGAAGGCCAACGAGCTCATCGCCCAGGCCCAGCAGAAGTTCAAGGAAATGCGCAAGGCCAGCAATGATTACGTGGACGACCTGATGCGCCGCACCGACGAGGCTTTGGCCGAAGGGCTGTCGGAACTGCGCAAGACCCGGCAGAATATCAAGGCCTCTCAGCGGAATTCACAAATGTGACCCCTGCTTTTACCACAATTTTAATAAAAACCCTGTTTTCACTCTTTCCCCTTGCTACATGTAGCGAGGGGAATTTTCGTTCCCCCACCATCTGCCCGAACAAAGGGGCCCCTGGGCCCCGGGCCTGCCTCGAACGGATTTTCTGAATTGCATGTGGGGGGGCGATGGGGTATAATAGGGGAGTCAAGTGGTGAAAAGTGGGGAGAAGTTCCACACTGTGGCACGAATGTGGGGAAGCGTGAAAGGCGGTCAGATTATGTTGACAGGCGAATATCAGCATAATATGGACCAGAAGGGCCGGGTGACCGTGCCCTCCAAGTTCCGGGAGGACCTGGGGGACAAGTTCTACGTCTGCCGGGGCCTGGACGGCTGCCTGTTCCTCCTTTCCCAGTCCCAGTGGGACAGCCTGGTGGAGAAGGTGGCGGCCATCCCCCTGGCCCAGGGCAAGGGGATACAGCGGTATTTCTTCTCCGGCGCGGCGGAGGTGGAGCCCGACAAGCAGGGCCGCATCTTGATCCCCCAGAACCTGCGGGACCACGCGGGCCTTATCCGGGACGTGACGGTCATCGGCGCGGCGGTGCGGGCGGAGATATGGGACACAGCCCGCTGGGCCGCCTATAACGAAAGCCAGACCGACGAGGCCATTGAAGCCTCCATGAACCTTTTGGATTTTTGAGTATGGAATTTAACCACAAGCCCGTGTTATTCCGGGAGACTATAGAAGCCCTGCATATCCGCCCCGACGGCCGGTACATTGACGGCACTATGGGGGGCGGGGGGCACTCAGAGGCCATCGTGAAGCGCCTGACCACCGGGCGGCTGCTCTCTATCGACCAGGACCCCGACGCCATTGCGGCCGGGGGGGAGAGGCTGGGGAAATATCCTCAGTCTGTTGTGGTAAAGGGCAACTTCGCCCAAATGGAGGAGCTGGCCCGGGCCCAGGGCATAGACCAGGCGGAGGGGATACTTTTGGACATCGGGGTATCCTCCCACCAGCTGGACGCCCCGGAGCGGGGCTTCTCTTACCATCACGATGCCCCCCTGGACATGCGTATGAGCCAGTCGGGCGTCTCCGCCAGGGACCTGGTGAACACCCTGCCCCAGCAGGAGCTGTCCCGCATCATCTTCCGCTACGGGGAGGACCGTAGCGCGGGGAGGATCGCGGCGGGCATCTGCCGGGCCCGGGAGCAGGGGGAGATCGAGACCACCCTGCAGCTGGCGGAGATCGTAAAGGACTCTGTGCCGGCGGCCGTGCGCAGGGGGGAGGGCCACCCGGCCCGGCGTACCTTCCAGGCGCTGCGCATTGCGGTAAACGGCGAGCTGGACCGGCTGCAGGAAGGGCTGGAGGCGGCTTTCGAGTTGCTTTCCCCCGGGGGGCGGCTGGCGGTCATCACCTTCCACTCCCTGGAAGACCGCATAGTAAAGCAGGAGATGGCCCGCTGGTGCCAGGGCTGCACCTGCCCGCCGGACTTCCCGGTGTGCGTGTGCGGCAAGAAGCCTTTGGGCCGGCTGGTGTATAAAAAAGGGCTCAGCCCATCGAAGGAAGAACTGGCGGAGAACCCCCGGGCCCGAAGCGCCCGGCTCAGGGTCTTCGAGAAAAAATAACCCCGGGACCCGGGAAGGAAAAAGGAGGTGAGCGCCATGGCACATTATTCAGAAGCCTATGATTTCGCCCTGTTCGAGGAGCGGTCCTCTGCGGCCCCGGAGATCGTGGAGCGGCCCCTGCGCCAGCCCCGCCGGGAGCAGACCCGGAGGAGCCGGGAAAATGTGGTGGAGCTCCCCCAGGAGGGCCGGGAGGCCCAGGCAAAGCCCCGGCGCCACCCCTTCCGGTTTCTGGCGTCCTCGGTGTTTTTCGCGGTGGTTTTTGTCACAGTGGTGTGCGTGGTGCAGAGCCAGGTGCTTCTTACAGAGCTGACCCAGGAGATCAACACCGTCACCGACAGCCTGCAGAAGGCCGAAAGCGTGGAGATACAGCTGAACATGCAGGCGGCCCTGCGCATGAACGACGCCCAGATCGAGAAGTTCGCCGCCGACGAGCTGGGGCTCAGCAAGATAACCGGCACCCAGGTGACCTACATCAACGTGGCCCGAGCCGACCAGGGCCGGGTGCTGCAGGATATAGACGGGGGGTCTTTGCTGGATAAGCTGTGGGCTTCTGTGCGGGGGCTCTTTGTGTGAGGAATTTGTCCCCGGGGGTATAGCGGGGGCATGGGGGGAATAAAAATAGACATGAGGAAAGGGTAGGGGAAAGAGGAAAACGCAGGCGGCCCCTGCCTGTATTTTTACTGTTTTTCGGGGGAAAAGCTTATAAAGGAAGGTGAGCGGCTTGCCAAAGGGCTTGATGGAAACAATGCGCAAAAAGGCCATAGGGCTTACGGCGGCGCTGGTGATCATAGGCTTCGGGGCGGCGGCCATGAGCCTTTTCTACTGGCAGATCGTGCGGGGGGAGGACATGCGCACCGCCGCCATGGACCAGAGCCTGCGCAGCACCACGCTGCCTGCCATGCGGGGCTCTATCTACGACGCCACGGGAACCAAGGTGCTGGCCCAGAGCGCCAGCGTGTGGACCGTGGTGCTGGAGCCCTACTTCATCGCGGGGGACGAGGAGGCCCGGCGGACCATCGCCTCGGGGCTGGCGCCTATTCTGGGGCTTAACGAAGAGGAGCTCTACGAAAAGACCGGCAAGAAGGACTCTTACTATGAGGTCATCAAGCGGAAGATAGAGACGGAGACCCGGGACGCTGTGAACCAGTTTCTGGTGGATAACGAGATCGATTCCGGCGTGCGGCTCATTGACGACTACAAGCGCTACTACCCCTACGGGCGGGTGGCCGCCAATATACTGGGCTTCACGGGCCTTGACGGTAACGGCCTGGAGGGCCTGGAGCTCTACTACGACGACGAGCTCAGCGGCACGCCCGGGCGCATGGTCTCCGCCCGAAACGGCTGGAACCTGGATATGCCCTTTGAAAAGGAGCAGATGGTGCCGGCGGAAAACGGCAACGACTTAGTTCTCACCATCGACGAGACGGTGCAGAGCATCTTAAAGAAGTACCTGGCCGAAGGGATAGAAAAGTACGAGGTGAAAAACGGCGCCGTGGCCATTATGATGGACGTAAAGACCGGGGGCATCATCGGCCTTTCCGTCAGCCCCGACTACGACCCCAACGACCCCTTTACCGTATTGGACGAAAAGATGCTCTCTGACATAGAGGCCCTGCCCGAGGAGGAGCAGGACGAGGCCTACAGCGCTGCCCTGAACCTGCAGTGGCGCAACAAGGCCGTGGCCGACACCTATATCCCCGGCTCGGTCTTCAAGATGTGCGTGGGCTCTATGGGCCTGGAGGAAGGGCTCATCACCGAGGACAGTATGTGGATGTGCACCGGCGGCGTGCATTTTGAGGGCATGAAGGACCCCATAAAGTGCTGGAAGCACGGGGGCCATGGCTCCACTACCTTTAGGGAGGGGCTGTGCAATTCCTGCAACCCCTGGTTCATGCACATCGGCGACCTGCTGGGGGCGGAGACCTTCTCCAAATACCGTGAGGCCTTCGGCTTTACAGAGAAGACCGGCATCGACCTGCCCGGCGAATCCTACAGCATCTACCACTCGGTAGAGGGCCTGGGGCCTGTGGAGCTGGCCTGCGAGGCCTTCGGCCAGAACTTCACCATCACCCCGGTGCAGATGATAACGGCCAGCTGCGCCATCGCAAACGGCGGGTATCTGGTGCGGCCCCATGTGGTGGACCGCATCGTGGACCCGGAGGGGAACATCGTGAAGACGGCGGACACGAGCTACCGGCGGCAGGTTATTTCAGAGAAGACCGCCGCCACCATCACGGATATCCTGCAGCAGAACTCGGAATCCGGCACGGCAAACGGCGGCTATGTGATGGGCTACCGGGTGTGCGGCAAGACGGGCACCTCGGAAAAGGTGGATAAGCACAATGAAGACCGCACAAAGCCCATGGAGTACATAGCCTCTTACTGCGGCTTCGCCCCGGCGGAGGACCCCCAGTACGCGCTGCTGGTGTTCTTTGACGAGCCCGGCGGCGAGGATGTGGAGAACAGCTCCTTCACCGGCGGCAATAAGGTGGCCGGGCCCATCTTCTCCAAGATCATGGAAGAGGTGCTGCCCTACCTGGGGGTAGACGCCCAGTACACCCAGGACGAGTACGACCAGCTGGATCTGGTGTCCCCCTCTGTGGTGGGCAAGACCCTGGAGGAGGCCTACAAGCAGCTGGGCGATATGGGCCTTACCTGCCAGGTCATCGGCTCAGACTGGGATACCAGCATCACCGTCACCCAGCAGATACCCGAAAGCGGCGCCAACGTGCCCAAGGGCGGCATGGTGGTGCTCTACACCGAGGGCTTCGACGAGGAGGGCACCCTGGTAGAGGTGCCGGACCTCATCGACTACGACCTGGCGAACGCTACCTACATGGCCACCATACACGGCCTGCAGGTCAGCGTGCGGGGCGTGTCTGAGGGCACGGTGAGCCTGCAGAGCATAGACCCCGGCCAGAAGGTGAAGCTGGGCACGGTGATTACCTTGACCTTCGCGGAGAACATCAACACCGACGGCCATGCGCCGGAGCTTGACGAATAGCCGTTAATAAGCATAAAATGAGGATAAAGAGAGGCAAAAAACAGGGAAGGCAGGAGAAAATATGAACAGTATGATCTATCTCATAGGGGCCGTATGGGGCTTTGGCATGACGGCCCTGCTGGGCCGGTGGCTCATCCCCTTTCTGCACAAGCTGCACTTTGGGCAGACCATCCGGGAAATCGGCCCCAGCTGGCACAAGAACAAGCAGGGCACCCCCACCATGGGCGGGCTCATGTTCATCCTGGCCATCGTGACAGGGATGTTGGTGTGCCTGCCCGTGGCCCGCAGCATGGGGTATTTTGACACGACCCTTACCCAGGTGCGGGTGTTCGGCGGGCTCGCCATGGCGGTGGGTTTTGGGGCCATCGGGTTTATGGATGACTACATCGGCGTGGTGAAAAAGCGCAACCTGGGCCTTACGGAGCGCCAGAAGCTGGTGCTGCAGTTCGCGGTGGCGGCGGCGTACCTTGCCTCCCTGGCCCTTTCCGGGGACGACACGGGGACGGTGATCCCCTTCCTGGGGAAGATCGACCTGGGGCCGGGGTACTACATTCTGGCGGCGGTGCTGCTGGTGGGCCTTGTGAATGCCGTGAACTTCACAGATGGCATCGACGGCCTCAATACCACCGTGACCTTCTTCGCCTTTCTGAGCCTGGCCCTGTGCGCGGGCCTGCTCTCCATGACGGGCCTTTCCGTGCTGGGCATTTGTGCGGCGGCAGCCTGCATCGGCTTTCTGGTGTGGAACTTCCACCCGGCCAAGGTCTTCATGGGCGACACGGGCTCCCTGTTCTTAGGGGGCATGGTGGGGGCGCTGGCCTTCGGGCTTGACAGCCCCATCCTGCTTCTGCCCGTGGGGCTGGTGTACTGGGCGGAGATCCTTTCGGTGGTGCTGCAGGTCACCTACTTTAAGGCCACCCACGGCAAGCGCCTTTTCAAGATGTCGCCCATCCACCATCATTTTGAGATGAGCGGGTGGAGTGAAGTGAAAATCTGCGGGGGCTTCGGGCTTGTTTCCCTATTGGGAGGGGCCATTGCCTTCTGCTGTGTCATGTGGGGGGTGTAAACCCGCCCTGCGCGGGACAAAATAAGAAAAGCCACCAGGCAGGAAAGGAGGGAGGCCCATGGCGGCAGGCAGCAGAACGGCCCGGGGCCTTAGGCGGGTGCCCCAGAGCGGGCCCCCCAGGGAGCGCCCCGGAGAGGAGGGCCCCAAGAAAAAGACGCGCGGGCGGCGCATCCGGCAGCGGTTCCAGGTGTTCTCCCTGGGGCAGGGGCTGGATATGCCCCTCTTTGTGTTCATTATGGTGCTGCTGGCGGTGGGGCTGGTGATGCTCTTTTCCGCCAGCTACGCCGACAGCTACTACCGGCAGGGGGACAGCTACTACTATATCAAGCGCCAGGGCGTTTACGCCCTGATAGGCGTGGCGGCCATGCTGGCAATTTCCACCTTCGACTACCACCACTACCACAAGTTTGTACTGCCCGTGGCGGGCGTCACCATCCTTATGCTGCTGGCGGTGGTGCTCTTTGGCCGGGTGCTGGGCATAGAGGAGATCGCCCCCTCTGAGGGCGTGGCGGTGCGGTGGCTCAATATCTTCGGCATACAGTTCCAGCCCTCTGAAATCGCGAAGTTTGCCGTCATCCTTATTTTCGCCCACCTTATCTCCCTTTACGCCGGGAAAATGCACACCTTCCGCTACGGGGTGGTGCCCTTTCTGGGGGTGCTGGGGCTCTTTGGGTTGCTGATTTTCTTAGAGCACCACATGTCCGGCACGCTTATCATCCTGCTCATCGGCGGGGCCATGATGTTTGTGGGGGGCACCCGGCCCCGGTGGTTTATTCTGGGCATTTCCCTTTTGGGGGCGGCGCTGGTGTGCTACCTGCTCTTTGGCGGCAGCTATCAGATCGACCGGGTGGTGGGCTGGCGTGACCCCTTCAACGCCCCGGAGGGCGTGGACACCTACCAGACAAGGCAGTCCCTCTACGCCATCGGCTCCGGCGGGTTTCTGGGGCTGGGGCTGGGGCAGTCGAGGCAAAAATACCTGTACCTGCCCGCGCCCCAGAACGACTTCATCTTCGCCATCATCTGCGAGGAGCTGGGCATGGTGGGGGCCCTTGTGATCATGGTGCTCTTCGGGGTGCTCATCTGGCGGGGCATGTACGTGTCCTTAAAGGCCAAGGACCGCTTCGGCATGATGCTGGGGCTGGGCATCACCTTCCAGGTGGGCATACAGGCGGTGCTCAACATCTGCGTGGTGACGAACACCATACCCAACACGGGCATCAGCCTGCCCTTTTTCAGCTCCGGGGGCACGGCGCTCCTGATTTTATTGGGCGAAATGGGCATCCTTCTGAACATTTCCCGCAGCGCGAGCGTAGAAAAGACCTAGGGTTTTTCCCGGTATTTTGTCTCTTTTGCCGCCAATATCCCCTGCAGATTGCGCCGGTGCCGCTTGTGTCCGGTGCAATTTCCATATTTTCAGCAATAAGGTATTGATTTACTGCCCGTATATAATTAAAATAATATCAGTACACAGAGAAAGGAACGAGCAGCTATGAAAGTACTTTTTACAGGCGGCGGCACCGCTGGGCACATTAACCCGGCCCTGGCGGTGGCGGGCTATCTGCGGAAAAAGGAGCCGGATACGGAAATCCTGTATGTAGGCAACCGGGGCGGCATGGAGGAGCGCCTGGTGGCAAAGGCCGGCTACCCCATGGCCACCATCACCATTTCGGGCTTCCAGCGCCGGCTGACCCCCAAGAACCTTATGCGCAACGCCCAGACCGTGGTGCGCATGTTCACCGCCAGCAGCGAGGCCCACCGCATCATCAAGGGCTTTGCCCCGGACGTGTGCGTGGGCACCGGGGGCTACGTCAGCGGCCCGGTCATACGGGAGGCCGCCCGGCTGGGCATCCCCTGCGTCATCCACGAGTCCAACGCCTACCCGGGCGTCACCACCCGTATGCTGGCAAAGTCCGTGAAGGCCGTGATGCTGGCCGTGCCGGACGCCAAGAATTATTTCGACCACTCCGTCAACTGCATCGTCACCGGCAACCCTGTCCGGGGGGAGGTGCTCTCCGCCCAGCGGGAGGAGTCCCGCAAGGCCCTGGGGCTGGACGAGCGGCCCATGGTGCTGTCCTTTGGGGGGAGCCTGGGGGCCTCGGCCCTGAACCGGGCGGCGGCCTTCATGCTGGCCCAAAGCTCTAAGACCGGGGCCTTCCAGCACATACACGGCTATGGCCAGCACGACGAGAAATTCCTGGAGGAGCTTAAAGAGTTTGGCTTTGACCAGGCCGGGAGCCCCCAGGTGCGGGTGCTGGAGTACATCGACAACATGCCCCAGTGCCTGTCCGCCGCCGATCTGGTCATCGGCCGGGCCGGGGCCATGACCCTGACGGAGATAGAGGCAAAGGCAAAGGCCTCCATCCTCATCCCCTCGCCCAACGTGGCCGAGAACCACCAGTACCACAACGCCATGGCCCTGGTGCGCCGGGGCGCCGCGGAGATCATAGAGGAAAAGGACCTGACCGGCGAGAGCCTGTGGGCGAAGGTCCAGGAGATACTGGGCGACCCCGGGCGGCTTCGGTCTTTGGGCGAAAACGCGGGGAAGCTGGAGATACTAGACGCCAGCGAGCGCATCTACCGCACCATAAAGGCCGCCTGCGCGGGAGGGAAAAAGTAATGGAGAAAATCACTCTCTGTGGGGATGACTGCTATAGCTGCCCCCGCTACAACGCCCGTACCCGTCAGGAGCGGGAAAAGGCGGCCGAGCTGTGGTTTCGCACGGGCATGCGGGACAGCCTTGTGCCGCCGGAGGATATGGCCTGCACGGGCTGCTCCTCCCGCAAAGAGTGCGGCTATGGGCTGGTTGACTGCACGAAAGCCCACGGGGTGGAAAAGTGTAAGGAATGTGGGGGATTTCCCTGTAAAAAGCTGACGGCTGTGTTGGAAAAATCCCGGCAGCTGCAAGAAAAGTGCCGGGCCGTATGCACCCCGGAGGAGTACGCCGCCCTGGAGAAATCCTTTTTCCACAAAGAAGAAAACCTGCAAAAGTAAGCGGGATTCTTGCGTTAATCACCGATTTGGGAACATTTCATAAAATAGGCTATGCCAATAAAACGAGGTGTTCCCTATGATCATTATTGACGGCCCCGCAGAGCTCTGCGGGGAGATCAGCATCCAAGGGGCCAAAAACAGCACCCTGCCGCTGCTGGCGGCTACGGTTCTGTGCAAGGGCCAGAGCGTGCTGCACAACTGCCCCGACCTGACGGACGTGAAAACCGCCGTGCGCATCCTGGAGCACCTGGGCTGCCGCTGCGCCCGGGAGGGCGCGGACCTGACGGTGGACAATGCCATGACCGGCTGCGAGGTGCCCCAGGAGCTCATGCGGGAGATGCGCTCCTCCATTGTGTTCCTGGGGGCTATCGTGGCCCGGTGCGGAGAAGCGAGGCTCTGCTTCCCCGGGGGGTGCGAGCTGGGCCCCCGGCCCATCGACCTGCACATCTCCTCCCTGCAGAAGCTGGGGGTGGAGATAGAGGAGGAGGGCGGGTGCCTGTACTGCCGGGCCCCGGGGGGCATACGGGGGGCCTACGTGTCCCTTTCCTTCCCCAGCGTGGGGGCCACGGAGAACCTGATGCTGGCGGCGGTGTGCGGCAAGGGCACCACCATCATCGCAAACGCCGCCCGGGAGCCGGAAATCGCCGACCTTGCCGCCTACCTGAACCGCTGCGGCGGGCGCATTTACGGGGCGGGGGAGAGCTGCGTCATCATCGACGGCGTAAAGGAGCTCTTCGGCAGCGAGCACCGGGTCATGCCGGACCGCATCGTTTCGGCCACGTACATGGCGGCGGCCGCCGTCACCGGGGGCAATGTGACGCTCAGGGACGTTGACAACGCCCACATCCTGCCCATGCTGTCGCCCTTTGAGGAATCCGGGTGCGAGGTGCGGCAGATGGGGGGGAGCCTGAACATCATGGCGCCCCGAAGGCTTCTGCCGGTAAAACATATCCGCACCATGCCCTACCCGGGCTTTCCCACCGACGCCCAGCCGGTGGTCATGAGCATGGCGGCGGTGGGCCGGGGCACCAGCGTCTTTGTGGAAAACATATTCGAGAACCGCTACCGCCACGCCGAGGGCCTGCAGAGGCTGGGGGCCCGCATCAAGGTAGAGGGCAAGGTGGCGGTGGTAGAGGGCGTAGAGCGCCTGCGGGGCGCCCCGGTAGAGGCCGGGGACCTGCGGGGCGGGGCCGCCCTGGTAGTGGCGGGCTTGGCCGCCCAGGGCCGCACCGAGGTGGAAGGCGTAGAGTTCATACGCCGGGGCTACGAGGACCTTGCCGGGACCCTGAGAAGCCTGGGGGCCCGGATACGGGAGACAGAGCAGGCAGCCGGAATGTAAAAGGAAAGGAGGCGGAAACGGTATGGCGAAGCGCCGCACCCCCCAAAGGGATATCTGGGATGGGGAAGATTTTGTGGATATCACGTCCCACTCCACCGGCGAGCCGCCCCAGCGTACCCGCCCCTTAAAGCAGCCCCCAAGGCCCCCGCGTCCCCCGGAGGGCGGAAGGCCGGTTCAGAAGAGGCCTCCCCGACAGAGGCCCCCTCAGCAGCGGCCTCCCCAGCAGAGGACTTCTCAGCAAAGGTCCACCCAGCAGAGCCCTCCCCAGAGGCCCCCCCGGCCTCCCAGGCAGGGAGGGGGCCCGCCGCCCCCGCGCCGCCCTCAGCCCCGCAAGCGCAGGCCCCCCATGAAAAAGGGCCTCCGGCGTTTCCTTATGGTGGGCGCTATAGCCGTGATGCTTGCGGCCACCTGCTTTCTGGCGGTCTCCCTGCTTTTCAAGATCTCGGAGATCACCGTGACAGGGGACCTTGTGTACCAGACCGAGGATATATTAAATTTATGCAATTACGAGATCGGCGATAACCTGTTTTTCGTCACCACCAAGGACCGGGAGGAAAAGCTCAAGGCCCAGCTGCCCTACATTGCGGATGTGGAAATACGCCGGCACATCCCCGGCACCCTGGAGATACACATTACGGGCACCCAGGTAGCCTGCTGCATTTTCGCGGAAAACCTCTGGCTCTACGTGAGCGTGGACGGCAAGATACTGGAGATGCAGGGGGAGCCCCGTGAGGGCGTTATGCGCATCGAGGGCATCGTGCCCCAGAACCCCCAGGTGGGGGGCCAGGTGCAGCTGGAGGATCAGGGGGCACAGGAAGCCTACTCGGCCATCCTGCGGAAGATCGTGGAGCTGGGGGCCTGGGGCGAGTTCACCCGGCTGGACATCACGGACCCCTATAACATCGTGCTGTGGTACCAGGACCGGGTGCTGTGCAAGCTGGGCGGCGGCGCCGAGCTGGACTATAAGGTGGAGTTTGGCTACAAGCTCTTTCAGAAGGGATACGTGGGCCCGGAGGAGACGGGTATACTGGACCTGACCTACGCGGATGTGCGCCGGGCCGGGTTCACCTCTCAGCCTGTAGACCCGGCGTCGCCTGCCTCCATAGCCCCCGAAGGGGAGGAGGGGCAGGGAGAGCCCTCCTCCGATATGGAAGAGGAAGAAGGCGGGGAGGGCCGGGGGGACGATATCCCCGACGAACCCATGGCGTAGGGCTTGACTTACCGAAAAAAATGTTGTACAATACCCCCAATAGGGTGAAAGACGATGACGGAGACAGCTCTCGTCCCGTTTGCGCGGGACGGGGGCTTTTTTGCGGTTAATTTTTGCGGTAAGGAAAGGAAGGCTGAAAGAAAATGAGCGAGCTTTACAAGGCAGTTTCCCCCGATCTGAATTTTGTGGAGAGGGAGAAGGAGACAGAGCGGTTCTGGCAGGAGAACCGGGTTTTTGAAAAGAGCATGGAGGAGAGAGAGGGCAGCCCCGCCTACACCTTCTACGACGGCCCCCCTACGGCCAACGGCCGGCCCCACATCGGGCACCTGGAGACCCGGGCCTTCAAGGACATGTTCCCCCGCTACCACACCATGAAGGGGGAGATGGTGCCCCGCAAGGCCGGCTGGGACACCCACGGCCTGCCCGTGGAGCTGGAGGTGGAGAAGCTTCTGGGCATCAACGGCAAGGAGCAGATAGAGGAGTACGGCATCGCGCCCTTTATCGAGAAGTGCAAGGAGAGCGTGTGGAAGTATAAGGGCATGTGGGAGGACTTCTCCCGCACCGTGGGCTTCTGGGCCGACATGGACGACCCCTACGTGACCTACGACAACAGCTTCATCGAGTCCGAGTGGTGGGCCTTAAAGCAGATATGGGACAAGGGCCTGCTCTACAAGGGCTTCAAGATCGTGCCCTACTGCCCCCGCTGCGGCACGCCCCTTTCCTCTCACGAGGTGGCCCAGGGCTATAAGGACGTGAAGG
>CANRZD010000066.1 GCA_947644325.1 uncultured Clostridia bacterium | reverse complement strand
CCGCGCCGTTGCGCGGTTTTTCGAGGGTGGCATCTTTTTTGCAATGCACACATGGAGCTACTGGTCAGATTCGAACTGACGGCCTGCTCATTACGAGTGAGCTGCTCTACCCCTGAGCCACAGTAGCGAGGATAGCTTATATATTATAGCGGATTTGGCGCCGTGCGTCAAGGGATATGGGGGAAATTTTTCGAAAAAGCGGAAAGCCCGGGTTTGGGCCCGGGCCTTCCTGGGGGTTATTTCACGCCTGTTTCAGCGGCAGGAGATTTTTCTTTCTCCATTTCGTCCCGCAGCTGGTCTACCAGCTCCTGCGGGGTCGAGCCGGGCTCGATCTCTATCAGAGAAGTCTTGCCGTCGTTGCTCTTGTATCCCATCACCATCTTCCCATCTCCCGTTTCCTTGAAGTGGTAGACGACGGTCCCATCTTCTTCTATTTCTTCTAAGGCGTTGGAGTTCACGGCGAAGGCGATAGCCTGGCCGTCCACAGTGTAGCTGACAAAGGACACCACGCTCTCAAAGAGCTCCCCGCCGGAGGCGGCGTTGGCGCCCATGGCTAGGGCGAAGGCCAGGGCCACCGCCAGGGCGGCGATGAGCAGGCGGCGCAGGATGAACTTTTTGGGTCCTTTCTTGGTTTCGGTCATTTCGATTACCTCCTGGATAAATTGGGGAGAAACGGTAAGCTTTGAAAAGGTCTGCTTAAATAACATAGTCAATTCTCCCTTTCTGGTTCGCACAGTTTCTTTTTCAATCTCTCTCTGGCCCGCTGCAAACGGGTCTGCATGGTAGAGACCTTCACCCCCAGCAGGGCGGCGGCCTCCTTCACCGGGTAGCCCTCGTAGTAATGCAGGTATACGGGCACCCGGTACTTTTTGGGCAGCTCCATAACGGCTAAAAACAGGGCGCTCTCCTCCGGCTCCTCAAAGGGCAGGCTCTGGGCGTACTCCTCTAAGGGCACGCTGTGCCGGAACCAGGCCGAGCACACCAGCTTTTTCGACTCGTTTACGGCCACCCGGATCACCCACCGGCGCAGGTGTTCTTCGCTTTCGAAGGCTGTGTCCGTGCGGTACAGCTTCAAAAACACGTTCTGGGCGATGTCCTCCGCGTCGGCGGGGTTTTTGCAGGAGTGGAAGGCCACCCGGTACACCGTGTCGGCGTACCGCCTTACGGCCTCTGCGAACTCGCTGCCCTTCATGGCCCCGCCCCCCTTCTGAAAAGCTTTTCACCCATAGTACCCCGCAAGGGGCCAAAAAATCCCACAAGGGGCAAAAAAATTTCAAAAAACAAAAAAAGACGCAAATTCTCAAAAAAGCCTTGCAATTTGCCGCCGCCCCTGGTATAATTTACTTTGTTGTGAAATCCAAAAGGCTTGCTATTTCACCTGAAGGAGGTGCAGAACTGTGGCAAAATGTGACTTCTGCGGCAAGGGCGTTTCGTTCGGCATCAAGGTGTCCCACTCTCACCGCCGCTCCAACCGGACTTGGAAGCCCAACATCCGTCGCGTAAAAGCGATCGTTGACGGCACTCCCAAGCGTGTTTACGCCTGCACCCGCTGCTTGCGTTCCGGCAAGGTGACCCGCGCGGTCTGATCGTAACGAAAAATGAAAAGACTACAGGCGGCTCTCTTTGCGGGCCGCCTGTTTTCGTTTTCCCTTGACATCCCGCCGGGATGTGTTATAATAGATATAGAAAGGGCGAAGCTGCATGAAGCGGTCTGCCCTAGTTGTTTAACATAACGGTGTTATGTTAGCCGTTCGGGTGTGGACCGGGCGGCTAACACGCTTTTGGGGCTATGTAGGCAAGCAGCAGGGCTGCTAAGACCAAACACAGCGCAAAGCGCAGGATTTTTCCCCAGCGCCTTCGTCCCATAAGCTTCACCTCCCTTCGATATATTCTCCGGGAAATGAACCACCCCCTTTCTAACAGAGGGGATGGGCAGACCGCCACTCATGCAGCAACGCCAGCCCCTATCTGGGGCTGTTTTTATTTTATCACGCCGGTGAGGCCCTGTCAATACAGCACACCGCCGCCGCGGCCATGCCTTCGCCGGCGCCGGTGAAGCCCAGGCCTTCCTCGGTGGTGGCCTTCACACTCACCTGGGAGAGCGTAAGGCCGCAGGCGGCGGCCAGGTTCTCCCGCATCTGGGGCACGTAGGGGGCTATTTTGGGCCGCTGGGCAATGAGGGTGGCGTCGATATTGCCGATCTCATACCCGTGGCAGCGCAGCACCCCGCACACCTCTTTGAGAAGCCCCAGGCTGTCGGCGCCCTCGTAGCGGGGGTCCGTGTCCGGGAAAAGCCGGCCGATATCCCCCAGGGCCGCCGCGCCCAGAAGGGCGTCGCACACAGCGTGGGTGAGCACGTCGGCGTCAGAGTGGCCCAGAAGCCCCTGCTCAAAGGGGACGCGCACCCCGCCCAATATCAGCTCCCGGTCCGGCGCCAGCCGGTGCACGTCGTATCCATAGCCTGTCCGCATAGATATTTCCTCCTTTTGCCCCTCCCGCCCAAGGGCCCGGGCGGTCACCAGGTCCTCGGGGGTGGTCAGCTTGATGTTCCGATACGAGCCCTGGGACAGCTTCACCTGCCCGCCCGCCCACTCAATGAGCTGGCAGTCGTCGGTGCAGTCCAGGCCCTCCTTCTGGGCCCTGCGGGCGGCGTACTCGTACATGCCCCGCTGAAAGGCCTGGGGGGTCTGCACCGCCGAAAGCCGCTCCCTGGGGGGCGTAGAGGCCACGAAGCCTTCCGGGTCCCCCAGCTTGCAGGTGTCTTTTGAGGGCACGGCGGCAGTGGCCGCGCCGTAGCGCAGGGCGTCCGCGCAGACATTGTCGATGATCTCCTCCGTCACAAAGGGCCGGGCCCCGTCGTGGATGAGGAGGTACCCCCAGTCCGGCTGCAGGGCCAGCACGCCCTTCTGCACTGATTCCTGCCGGGTGGCCCCGCCTGCCGTGAAGACGCAGGGGGTCGAAAGCCCCTGGGCCGCCGCCTTTGCCTGCTCCAGGTCCTCCGGCCGGCACACCAGGGCAATCTCCGCTGCCCAACCGCTTCGGTCCAGGGCCTCCAGGCACCAGCGCAGCACCGGCTTCCCCAGAAGGTCCGCGAACACCTTGGAGCCCGTGCCGCCCATGCGCTGGGAGCTGCCCGCCGCCACCACCACGGCCCCGAATCCTTCTTTTTTCATCCCAAATCCCCCTTCCCGGCAAAAGCCGCAAAAAACACTTGCCAAAACGCCGGGCATGTGATAAAATGATAAATACGGCGGGTTCCCCGCCAATAGGGACCATTAGCGCAGTTGGTTAGAGCAACCGGCTCATAACCGGTCGGTCCGGGGTTCGAGTCCCTGATGGTCCACCACAGAAATATTAAACAAAGTCCCCAAGGGTATTACTTTCAAGAGTATTACTACCTTGGGGGCTTTGCTGTTTCCTGATTCTATTGTAGCATAGTTTTCCTGCCGGCGCAAGACATCGTTTGCGGCCTCACGCCCCGGGGGAGGGCTTTGCCTCCACCAGCAGCTTGCGCTTTTTCCACACGCCGGAGAAGAAGTACGCGGCCGAGGGCAGGGCCGTCACGTAAGTAGCCAGGCTGTAGCCCAGGAGGATGCCGTACATGCCCATATCAAGCACCCGCTCGAAGAGCAGGCACAGGCCGATGCGGGCCACCACGCCGTCCATCAGGCCGATGATAAGGTTCAGCCGGGCGTTGCCGATGCCCTGGATGAAGGGAGAAAAGGCGTGCATGATGGGGAAGGCCGGAAGCCCGATGAGCAGGGTGGTCATGAACAGGGAGGAAAGCTCCAGCACCTCCTCGTCCTGGGTGAAGATGGAGAAGATGGCCCGGGGCCACAGGGCAAAGCAGGTGAAGGCCAGGGCGGCGATCACCACGTTTATGAGCAGGGCCGAGTACACGGTCTGCTTCGAGCGCTTTTGCTCCCCGGCGGCCATGTTCTGGCCGATCATGGTAGAGGCCGCCATGCTGACGGACATGGTGAGCATGGTGGCCATCATCTCCACCCGCCGGCCTACGCCGAAGGTGGCCGAGGCCGCCAGGCCGTAGACGTTTATAAAGCCGTTGATAAACAGCATGGAGATGGTGATGGCGCTGTGCTGCAGGGCCATGGGGAAGCCCAGCTTCAGAAGGATCATAAGCTTTTCCCGGGCGATGCGGAAGCTTTGGAGCTTAAAGTCAAAGCCGAACTGCTCACGGCGCCTGTAAAGATAGCAGATGGAGATGAGGAACGAGACCCCCTGGGCGATGATGGTGGCCCAGGCCGCCCCGGCGGCCCGCAGCCCCAGGGGCCCCACAAAGAGCAGGTCCAGCACCACATTCAGCAGAGAGGCGATGGCGATAAACACCAGGGGCCGCTTGCCGTCGCCCATGCCCCGCAGGATGGCGGAGACCGTGTTGTACCCAAAGGTAAAGAGAATGCCGCCGCTGCACACCAGCATGTAGTCCACCGCCTGGCTGTAGGATTCCTGGGGGACATTGAGCAGGCGCAGCACCGGGCCGTGCAGGGCAAGGCCCAGCACCGTCATCAGCACGCCCACGGCCCCCACGGTGGAGAACAGGGTGCCGATGGTCTCCTTCATGCCCGCCGTGTCACGGGCGCCGGCCTGCTGGGAGATGAGGATCTGCCCGGCCGAGGCGAAGCCCATGGCGATGGTGGTCATGAGCATGATGACCTGGGCGGAGACCGTGACGGCCGAAAGGCCGGTGCTGCCCACGTATTGGCCCACCACGATCATGTCGATCATGGAGTAGAAGGTCTGCAGCAGGTTCGAGAGCATAAAGGGCAGGGCCAGGCGCACAAGGTTTCTGAACACGCTGCCCCGGGTCAGGTCGTTGACCATAGTCTTTTCCATTTTCTAGATCACACTCCGGCAAAATATAATTGTAAGTATGCTAACAATCATATGGTAGCACAGCCGGGCCCGTCTGTCAAGGCGGGGGAGAAGGCTTGGGCGGCCTTTACATTTATTCACAGATATGTTATAATATTTCAGCAAAAGTGAAAGGTGGGATGGTATGTTTCTCAAAAGGGCGGGCTGGAGCCTTTGGCGCCACAAGTTCCGCAATATCCTGATCCTGCTGGCCTTCGCGGCGATTCTGGCGGTGACGCTCACCTCCTTCATGATTTACGCCGGCACCAGCCGTCAGGTAGAGGTGACCCAGAAGGCCGTGGCCAACGCCGTGACCCTCACAGGGTCCACACTGGACTTCATGGGCAATTTCGACACCTCGGACGTGACCTGGTTCACGGCGGACCGGTTCCGCAAGGGGCCCCACGTGGAGCGGTACAACATCGTCATGAACAAGGTGGATATGGAGGCAAGGGGCATCACGCCCAGCGGGCTTTCCGACCATGACGCGGACCTGTACCAGCGCTACTGCGACAAGGTGGATTCCCTCAGCGCGAAGTATATTTCAGAAGTGAACTCCTGGCAGTTCGGGGCCCTCAACGGCCACATACAGCAGCCGGAAAAGTACCGCCATGATTATACCATAGACGGCGACTTCAACGTCCACTACGACATCTACAACGGCGACTACACCCCGGAGGAAAACGCCCAGTTCATGGAGGACTACACTATCATACATGACCGCACCCTGGGCGGGGAGCCCGTGCCCAGGGGCTTCCGCATCACCGCGGTGTCCGACTCGGAATATTACGACTGCTTCTCCAACGAGGGCTTTGCCCTGGTGGAGGGCCGCCACTTCAAAAGCGAGGAGGAGGATAAGCCCTATGTGCTCATCTCCCGGGCGGTGGCGGAGAAAAGCGGCGTGGGGGTGGGGGACACCATCACCCTGAGCTTCGATATCCGTATCCGGGAGGAGGCCACCTTCTACCGCAACGACCCCTGGGAAGTGACCATACTGGGCCTTTTCGACCCGCCGGAGCGGGACTACCTGGGAGACATCGGCTATCAGGAGGCGGCACAGAATATGATCTTCGTGCCCTACCAGGCCACCTTCGACTACCTGAGCTACCTCTATAAGGGCGAAAGCCTGCTGTGGATCCCCAAGACCAACCGGGCCACCGTATACATAGATAAGCCCGAGAACGTCCAGGAGTTCGTGGACTTCGTCTATAGCAGCTTCAACATCATAGAAAAGGACGCGAAGACCGGCCGCCCGGTGGGCACCAGCATCGAAAAGCTCCAGGAGGAGCAGACCTTCGCGGACGCGGACCCGGACCGGCAGGACAAGGCCTTCGTGGCGCTCTCGGAGGGGCCCTGGCACTATGAAAGCTGGTACACCCTGACCATAGACCGGGGCTGGTACGAAATGGTTGCCATGCCCCTGGAGAACCTGAACGACCTGTCCCTGTTCATGGGCGTGGGGCTTTTGGGGGGCGCTTTCTCGGCGCTGCTGCTGGTGTGCGTGCTCAACGTGCGGGGCCGCAAGCGGGAGGTAGGCGTGCTGCTCTCCATGGGGGAGACCAAGGGGAAAATCTTCCTGCAGATGTTTATAGAGCAGGCCGTGCCCCTGATACTGGCGGCGGCCATCGGCTTCGGGGCCGGGGCCCCTCTGGCGGACCGCATGGGAAACGACATGCTGAAAAGCCGGTCTGACCGCATAAACGCCGCCTACGAGCAGGACAAGCAGGAGTACCTGGAGGCCCAGCTGGGGGGCGGCGCCATGACATTGGAAACCAGCATGACCACCCGCAGCGCCGCCAACGTGGCCTCGCCCATAAAGATGAGCTTCACCCTGGACGGGGCCCTGGCGTGGGGGTACTTCGCCATGGCCTTCATCATGCTGTTTTTGACGGTGCTCATCCAGATGGTGTTCCTATTGCGGCTGAGCCCCGCGAAGATCATGACCCGAAGGAATTAAGGAGGGGACGGCATGAATTTTCTCAAACGGGCACTGTGTGCCATAGGTTATTACAAGCGCAATACGTTCCTGCTCTTTCTCATTTTTACCATCCTTTTCACCCTCATCCTCTCCGGCCTCTGCGTGCGGGACGCCTCTGTGGACACGGCCCGGCGCATGGGCATGGAAGTAGGGGGCGCCCTGCTGGTGGAATCAAAGGTGGACGAAAACGGGGAGGCCCGGTCCCTTTCCCTGGAGGCCGCAAAAGAGATCGCCGCCCACCCGGCAGTAAAGCGGTCCCTGTTCACAAGCTCTGTGAAGGCAAAGGCCAGAGGGGGCTTTAAGCCCGTGAAGGATAGATTCGCCCAGGAGGAAGCGGACGAAACGGCCCTTGACATCACCCTGCTGGGCTGCGACGGCGTGCATCCCATCCTGCGGGACGACAGCCGCCTGGTAGACGGCAGGCGGCCCCGGGAAGGGGACAAGGACTACGCGGTGCTGCACCGGTCCGTGGCCACCGGGGGCTTTGTGCAGGTGGCGGTGGGGGACACCATCACCGTAGCCGCCTCGGCCCAGGGGGAGGAGACAGAGCTTACGGTCATCGGCATCTACCACTCTGAAGTAAACCGGCAGAGCGATGACCCGGCCGGGTATGCGGACAACTGCATTTTCGTGAGCCTGGACACCGTGGAGGCCATCGCCGGCTCAAACGACCTGCAGGGCGGGGAGTTCGTTCTGCACGACCCGGCGGAGATCCCCCGGCTGCAGGCGGACATCGAGGCCATGGGTTTGCCCCAGCGTGAGAAGCTGGGCATGATCGCTTTAGACGGGGAGTACCAGAAGATCGCCATCTCCATGGACAACATCGTGGCCATGACCGGTATGATCTTCTGGGCGGCCATCGTGCTGGGGGCCATCCTGCTCACGTCCCTGGTGATGATCTTTCTGAGCAGCCGGGAGTTCGAGATCGGCGTGCTGCTCTCCATGGGCGAGGGCCGGGGGAAAGTCATCCTGCAGCTGGCTATAGAGACCCTGGTGCCCGTACTTTTGGGCGTCACCGCCGGGGCCCTGCTGAGCACCCGCACCGCCGCCCTTGCCGCCCAGATGCTGGGGGCCTCGGCCCGGGGGGTGGAAGTGGGCATAGAGGGCCGGGCCGTGGGGCTGGTGTACCTGTGCGGGGCGGGGCTGGCGCTTTTAGCCTCCTGCGTGACGGCCTATAAGATCCTCTGCTTTAAGCCCAAGAAGCTGATGATGGCTTTAGAGTGACAAAAAGAAAACAGGCGGGGGTTTTGTGCTGCCTCCGCCTGTTTTTTATGCTTTCTTATAACGCGAAATCCCCGTTCCGGAAGATGTCTACTTTCTCCCCGGCCTCTGTGGTGCCGGTGATCTTCATGTCTGGGGTGCCGATCATGAAGTCGATGTGGATGGTGGAGTCGTTAAAAAGCTGCTCGTGGCCCGCGGGCGCCGAGTTGAGCCCCCGGCCCAGGGCCAGGTGGCAGCTGGCGTTCTCATCGATGAGGGTGGTATAGTACACCAGCCCGCTCATGCTGATGGGGGAGTGGTACTCCACCAAGGCGGCCTCGCCCAGGTACCCGGCATTTTCGTCGGTAGCCACAAGGGCCTCCAGCATCTCCCGGCCTTCTTCCGCCAAGACCTCTACCACCTTGCCCTTTTCGAACCGGAAGCCGAACCGCTCGATCTTCTTGCCCCCCAGCACCAGGGGCCGCGAGGCGTACACCACGCCTTCGGTCTCGAACTTGTGGGGGGTGGTGCAGATCTCCTCTGTGGGGATGTTGGGGCAGAAGGGCACGCCCACAGGCTCCTCGTGGGCAAACTTCGACCAGGGGGTCAGGCCCACCACGAGGTCGGTGCCGTTTCCGGCGGTGTAGTGGAGCTTTTTTAGCTTCAAGGCGTCCACCGCCCGGCCCCGGGCGTCGTTTCTGCGGGTCTTCTCCTCCCAGGTCTGCACCACGTCGTTTTCCTCGTCTATGTAGCAGAGCTTGAAGAGCAGCCGCCACAGCTCCTCCAAAGCCTCGGGGCCGGCCTTGCCCAGGATATATTCGGCCCACTGTTTTGTGGGCACCATGGCGATGAGCCACTGGCAGTGCTTCTCCCGGCTGGCCCTGCGCATGATGTTGCGCACCGCGTCCACATGGGCGAAGATGGCGTTTGATTCCTTTTCGCTTACCCCCTCCATGAGCCGGGGGTTCACGCCCTCCAGCCGCACGTAGCAGGCGCCTTCATCCAGGTAGCCCTGGTGCATGGCCACCTCCCAGTCCTCTACCCGGCGCACGTCTTCGCCGCTGCGGTACTGGGCGGCTGTCTTCATGTTAGGCAGGTCCAGGTAGTGGACCACCACGTTCCCGGCCCCCAGCTTGTAGCATTCCTCGGCGAAAAGGCTCGTGAACTCCCAGCCCTCCACGGCGGCCTCTACCAGCACCGTCTGGCCCTTCTGGACGTTGAGCCCCACCCGGGCCAGGGTGTAGGCGTATTTCCGCTTCATTTTTTCAAGGTCCATAGGATTAGACCCTCCTTTCAAAACATCCCCTCTATTATACCCCGGAAAGGCCCCCTTGTAAATACGCGCTATTGTGCGTCCTGGGGCTTTCCGCCTTGCACGCACAGGCTCACCTGGGCGGTGAACTCCCCGCCCTTTCGCTGGAACCGGGCCCGGCCCCCGTACTTTTCGGCGATTTCAGAGACGCTGCGCAGCCCCAGCCCTGTGCGCCCGGCCTGCTTGTGAGAGGGGAACAGCTCCCACCCCACGAAGCCGGCGGTGTCCTCCCCGCCCTGGCAGGCGTTCTTTATCTGTAAAAGCAGCATGCCCCCGCTGGGCTGCAGGTTCACATGCAGCACCCGCTGCTCCTTGGGCAGGGGGCGCAGGGCCTCCATGGCGTTTTCCAGGCAGTTGCCCAAAAGCACCGTCATGTCCATATGCCCCACCCCGCTTGCCCCCTGCAGCAGCACCTCCAGGGTGAGGGCCGCCCCTTCCTCCGCGGCCTGGGTGCGGTAATAGCTCAGCACGCTGTCCACCGCCGGGTCGCCGCAGAGCCTTTCCTGGTCCAGCTGCTCATAGACCTTCCCGTATTCCTCCAGGTACAAGGCGATATCCTTCGCGCGGCCCTGGGCGTTAAGTGACCCCAATGTGTTCAGGTGGTGGCGGATGTCGTGGCGCAGCCTGCGCACGCTCTCCATCTGGCTTAAGATGCGCTGGTACTGTATCTGGTAGTCGGCCAGCTGCCGGGCGGTCTCCGCCTGGCGCCGCACCGCGCCGATCTCCTGGAAGAAGATGTAGTAGGCGATTATGTCCGTCAAAATAAGGGTGATGACGAAAATGGGCACCTCGGGCTTTATTTCATACCGTGGGTCGTATATGGCCACGATGAACAGCACCGCCATGACGCAAAGATACCCCAGGCCCCGGGTGATCTGCCGGTGGTCCAGGGCGGGCAGGTTCTCCCGCAGGGTGCGGCGGAAGAAAAAGCACACCGGCGGCCAGCTGATGGCTGTGCAGGCCAGCAGGCACAGGTCCAGGGTCAGGCTGCCGGCCTCGGCGCTTATCTCCGCTGTGTAGCGGCCCCCCAAGACAAGCGCCGCGAAAACCGTGCTGAGGGCGTGCAGCGCCAGGTCGTAGTGCAGCAGGATGACCACCACCAGCAGCTTGCGCACGGTGCCCGCCCGCACCAGCCGGGACCACCCGTAGAAGAAGACCACCGACATGGCCCCCAGGGTCAGGTCCCGGGCGTAGATGTTCCTTTGGCCCCCCGCGCTAAAAAGCGGGCTCACAAGGGCCAGGCAGACGCTGCCCAGCACCACGAAGGCCACCGCCGTGACATACCCCTTTTTCCGGTCCCAGCGCAGGTCCTTGTCCGCAAAGGGGGCGAAGGCCAGCAGGGCCACCGGCACCGTCTGCAGCAGGCGCATGAAAAGGAACAGCGGGTGGATCATAACAGGCCCCCCTTCGCCCCGTTCATTTTCTGGAACAGGTAGTCCTGGTAGCGGTTCTGCACCTCCCGCTGCTCCCGGCGGCCGATGGGCAGGCACTGGCCGTTTTTCATGTGGCAGTCCCCGTGGCCGATGTACCGCACGGCGCCCAGGCGCACCACGCACCCCCGAGAGATCTGCAGGAAGTCGGGGTCGTTTCCCAGCTGCCCAATGACCTCCCGGAAGGGGCAGGCCACCCAGCTGTGCTGGGGGCTCGACTCCAGGTGGATCTCCACTCCCTTGTCCCGGCTCATGACGTACTGCAGGGACTCTAGGGGGAAGCGGTACTCCTTGCGGCGGTCGGTGAGCTCCAGGCAGGGCTTCTGGCGGCCGGTCTGGGCGAAAAGCCGCTCTAAAAGCGTCTTGGCCTTTTCCACGGTCACAGGCTTTATGATATAGTGCAGGGCCTGGAGTTCAAAGGCGTCCACGGCAAATTCCCGGCTGGCGGTGAGGAAAGCCAAAGGCAGCCCCGGCTGGGCCCGGCGCAGGCGCCTCGCGGTCTCTATGCCGCCCAGGCCCTCCATGTATACGTCCAGAAGGATAAGGTCCGGCCGGAAGCCCGCCTCCACCGACTCTGCCAGAGCCTGGCCGGAGGTGCAGGCGGTGATGGAAAGCTCTGTCGAAAGGGCCCGGGCCGCCTCTGAAAACACCCGACTGATCTCCTCCAGCTCCCGCTGTTCATCGTCACATATGGCTATCCGCACGAAAACTACCTCCTCCAAAAGTGAGCAAACACTCGTTCACTTTATATTATCTAACTTTTCCGAAACTTTCAAGACCTTTTGCGCCAATTTTTGACCGTTTGGTAAATTTATAGTATAATAACCCCCAAAGGAGGGAGCGCCATGACCATTCAGCAGCTGCACTACGCCATCACCATCTCAGAGACCGGCTCCATCAACAAGGCCTCTGAGCTTCTCTACGTTTCCCAGCCGTCGCTTACCAGCTCTATGCAGGAGCTGGAAAAGGAGTTCGGCCTTACCATCTTCCACCGGGGGGGCCGGGGCGTCACCCTGACCCCCGAGGGCGCGGAGTTCATTTTATACGCCCGGCAGGTGTACAGCCAGTACGAAGGCCTTATGGACCGCTTCGGCAAGAGCAAGAACCGGAAGAAGAAGTTCGGGGTGTCCACCCAGCACTACTCCTTCGCGGTGAAGGCCTTTGTGGAGCTTGTAAAGGAGTTCGACACCTCCCAGTACGAGTTCGCCATACGGGAGACCCAGACGAAGCTGGTCATCTCCGACGTGGCCACCATGCGCAGCGAGGTGGGCATCCTCTATCTCAGCGACTTCAACCGCCCGGCCATGGGGAAGCTTCTGCGCACGGCGGGGCTCACCTTCCACCCGCTCATCACCTGCAGCCCCTATGTGTACCTGTGGCGGGGGCACCCCTTGGCGAAAAAAGCCTCTATCCGCTTTGAGGAGCTGCAGGACTACCCCTGCCTGTCCTTCGAGCAGGGGGACGCGGGCTCCTTCTACTACGCGGAGGAGATACTGAGCACCAGCGAATACCTGCGCACCGTAAAGGCCAACGACCGGGCCACCGTGCTGAACCTGATGATAGGCCTAAATGGCTACACCCTGTGCTCGGGCATCATCTGCGAGGAATTAAACGGCAGCGACTACGTGGCCATCCCCTTCGAGGCCCAGTCGGTGGAGGAGGGGTGCCGGATGGAGATCGGCTTCGTCACAAAGAAGAA
>CANRZD010000065.1 GCA_947644325.1 uncultured Clostridia bacterium | reverse complement strand
GGCAAACGAAAAAGAGCACGCCAAAATGTGGTTTAAGCTCCTGCACGGGCAGATAGGCGACACCCTGCAGAACCTGAAGGAAGCCGCCGACGGCGAGAACTACGAGTGGACCGACATGTACGCGGGCTTCGCCAAGACCGCCCGGGAGGAAGGCTTCCCGGAGATCGCCCACCTGTTCGAGGGGGTGGCGGCCATCGAGAAGGAGCACGAGGAGCGCTACCGAAAGCTGGCGGCCAATATCGAGGGGGGCCTGGTGTTCTCCCGTCAGGGCGACGCCATCTGGCAGTGCCGCAACTGCGGCCACATCGTGGTGGGCAAGACAGCGCCCCAGGTGTGCCCGGTGTGCGCCCATCCCCAGGCGTATTTCCAGTTAAAACCCGAAAACTATTGATCTTAAACCCCGATTGACTTTTTTGCCCTCTTTTGCTATCATAGCGTATATATGCTTTTGATAGGAAAGGGGGCATTTTTATGACTGGGAAGCGGCTCTTGGTGCTGGCCCTGGCGCTTATGCTGGCTGCGCCCCTCTCCGCCTGCGGGGACGGCTATGAGAAGGACGGGGCCTTCACCTGCCTTCTGCCCCAGAACGTGGACACCCTGGACCCCCAGACGGCCTCGGGGGAATCGGCCTGGATGGTGATAAGCTCTGTGTTCGAGGGGTTGTGCCGCATCGATGAGGACGGCCAGGTGGTGCCCGGGGTGGCCAAGCGCTGGGAAGCAAACGGGGACAACACCCAGTTCACCTTCACCCTGCGGGGCGGCGCCAAGTGGAGCGACGGCTCGCCGGTGACGGCGGACGACTTTGTGTTCGCCATGCAGCGGGCCCTGCGGCCCGAGACGGCCACCCCTTCCGTGGACGACCTGTTTATCTTGAAGGGCGCCCGGCAGGTCTACAACAAAGAGATACCCGAAAGCAGCCTGGGGGTGTGGGCCAAGGACGAGCTGACTTTGGTCATAGAGCTGGAGAAAAGCTACGCCGACTTCCCGGCCCTGACGGCGGGCAGCCACTACATGCCCTGCCGGCGGGAATACTTCGAGGAGAGCGCCGGGCACTACGGGCTGAGCTCTGAGTACCTGATAACAAACGGGCCCTTTACCTTTTCCAGCCGCTACTCCTGGGTCACGGATTACGGCAAGCGGGCCATCGGGCTCTCCCGGTCCTCCAACTACAAGGGCCCCCACGAGGTGCGGCCCGCGTCCCTTACCTTCCTTATCGACTACGACGAGGCCCTGCTTTCCGACCCCGTCTCCGCCCTTATGAACGGGGACGCGGACATCCTCACCCTGCCGGGCACCCTGGCCCAGCAGGCGGAGGATCTGGGCTGCGCGGTGCAGGTGCTGGACGACGCCGTCACCGGTTTGCTCCTTAACCCCCGCTGCGAGCCCCTGCGCTATGTGACGGCTCGGGAGATCTTCTTTAAGACATTGGACCGGGAAGCCCTTTTGGACTGCCGGGAGGACAAGGGCAGCGAAGAGGCCATGGGCATCATGCCCAACTGCGTGGTGTGGAACACCTCCTCTTACTACGCGGACGGGGCCCGGCTCTACGCCCAGCCGGACGACAGCGTCACACAGCGCATACCCGACCTGCTGGAGATGATGGAGCTCGAGCAGATGCCCTCCATCTCCGTCATCTGCCCGGACGACCCGGAATCGGTGGGCATCGCAAACGGCCTTATCATCTCCTGGAACCAGAAGTTGGGCAACGCCTTTAATATCGAGCCCCTGCCCGAGGAGGAGATGAAATCCCGGGTGGCCGCCGGGGAGTATGAAGCGGCCCTATACACCCTGCGGGCCGGGGGCACCACCCCCTATCAGGTGTTAAAGTCCTTTGAGAGCACCTCTTACCCCAGCCTGCAGGAGGACGAGGACTTTGACGCGGGCCTGCACTCTCTGACCTTCGAGCTGTCCTCTTACCGGGCGCTGGAAAGCCGGCTGGTGGAAAGCTATGTGTTCTACCCCCTGTTTACCGACAAGACCTACTACGCTTCGAGCCCCGCCACCCGGGGCATTGCCGCCGCCCCGGACGTGAGCATCAACTTCATCACCGCCAGAAAGAAAGCCTGAGAAAAAAACGCCGGCGCCTGGGAAAAGCGCCGGTGTTTTCTGCTCTTTCTTATGTGGCCTGGTACTGCTCCAGGATGCTCTTTGCAAGCCTTGCGTCCACCACCGCGAAGCCCGGGGGGTCCATGAAGTCAAGGGCCCGCAGCACCTCTTGGGACTGCTTATAGACCTCCAGCCGGGTGGAGTGGTACACCGGGTTCGGCCGGCCGGGCACGAAGATGGCAAACTCCATGCTGTCCTCTTGTATGCGGCTGAAGTAGGCGTGGACCCGTTTTGCCTCATACTTGCTCTTGATGATGGTGCACAGGGCGTTCTTCACTACTTCCACGGCCACGTCGTCCAGGCCGTTGTCGAAGATAAGGAGCTTTTCCTTGAGCTCCGCCAAGTTCTTCACCCGGCGCTTTACGAAGTCCTTCACGGCCTCGGTGGGCTCGGCGGGCTGGCCGCTGCCTCCGGGGGTCACGCATATGACGTACCGGGCGTCCGGGTCCATGTACAAAAAGGGGTAGGCCATGGCCGCGAAATAACTGCACCGGCCGCAGCGCCAGTCGAAGACCGTCTCCTCCAGGGCCATGCGCTTTAATTCCGGGTTCTCCCGGGCGTTGATGCTGGTGTAGAGCCTGTACTTCTGGGACACCCCGCACTGGGGGCAGATGATATCCTTCATGATTTCCGTAGACATTCCCTTATCCCTTCCCCTTTACGGCTCCTCGTCGTAGTACTCCACGTCCGAAAGGTCGATCTCCTCCCGGTCCCCGTCCTCACCGGGCGCCACTATAATGCCGATGCAGTTCTCCGAGGTCATCGCCTGCATATGAGAGAGGGCAACGTCCAGCCGCTTTTCCGCCTCGTCGATGGCCTTGCAGTGGGGCTCGGCCACTGGGTTTTCGGGGTCCCGCAGGGCGTTATAGTAGTAGCGGCCCAGGGCCAGGTATTCCTTCTGCAGGGCCCGCTCCTCACAGCGGACCACGGTCCGCAGGCGGTTGAGCACAGCGGTCTTTTGGTGCTTTCTTCCAAGGCATTGGGCCGCGGCCCCCGCGGCGCGGGCTAAATTCTTTATCAGTTCCATAGGTACCTTCCGTCCTTTCTAGGGGGGCTCGCAGGCCCCATATAGACTAGTATAGCACATTCCCCCGGAAAATAACAGACCCCAAACGGGAAACACTAAAAAGAAACGGGAGGAGGCATTTTTATGGGGGGAAAAGCCTACGGCTACATCCGGGTATCCAGCACCGACCAGAACGAGGAGCGGCAGCGGCTGGCCCTGGCGGAAAAGGGCATCGGCCCGGAAAATATTTTTATGGACAAGCAGTCCGGCAAGGACTTCCGCCGGCCCCAGTACCGGCGCATGGTGAAGGCCCTGGGGCCCGGGGACCTGCTGTGCGTGCTGAGCATCGACCGCCTGGGCCGCAACTACCAGGAGATACAGGACCAGTGGCGGCTGCTGACAAAGAAAAAGGGGGTGGACATCTGCGTGCTGGACATGCCCCTTTTGGACACCCGCACGGCCAAAGATTTGATGGGGACCTTCATCGCCGATCTAGTCCTGCAGATCCTTTCCTTTGTGGCCCAGAGCGAGCGGGAGAACATCCGCAAGCGCCAGGAGCAGGGCATAGAAGCGGCCCGCAGGCGGGGGGTGAAGTTCGGCCGCCCGGCCCTTTCCGCCCCCCGGGATTTTGAGCGCATCGTGCGGGGGTGGGAGGAAAAGACCCTGACCCTGCCCCAGGCCCTGCGCCAGTGCGGCATGAGCCAGGCCACCTTTTACCGCCGGGTGCGGGAATACCGCCAGGGCAGGGGGCCGGGATGACTTGCATTTTTATGGGTTTTGTGGTAGGATGAAAGGCGTGAACCTTGAACGCGGAAAGGAAGATAAATATGAAGGAAAAGATAGACGCGCTGCGGGAGCAGTTCTCCCGTGAGCTTTCCGGCGCCGGCACCAGCGAGGCCGTGGAAAAGCTGCGGGTGGCGTACCTGGGCAAAAAGGGCTCGGTGACGGCGCTCCTTAAGGGCTTGAAGGAAGTGGGGGCCGAGCAGAAGAAGGAAATGGGCCAGCACATCAACCAGCTGAAAAGGCAGGTGGAGGAAAAGCTTTCTGAGCAGGTAGAGGCCATCCGGGCCGCCGAGGAGCAGCGGCAGGTAGAGGCCGCCGAGCAGTACGACGTGACCCTGCCCACGGGAGGGGCTGTGGGCTCTTACCACCCCATCACGGTGGTGCAGCGGCAGCTGGAGGAGATCTTCGCCTCTATGGGCTTTACCATTGAGGACTATAAGGAGATCGTAACGGACTACCAGTGCTTCGAGGCGGTGAACATCCCCAAGGACCACCCGGCAAGGGACATGCAGGATACGTACTACCTGGAAAACGGCCAGCTCTTGAAGACCCATACCTCCGCGGCCCAGAACGCCATCATGAAAAAATACGGCGCCCCCCTGCGGGCGGTGTTCCCGGGCCGGTGCTTCCGAAACGAAGCCCTGGACGCCAGCCACGAGAACACCTTCTTCCAGATGGAGGGCATGATGATCGATAAGAACATCTCCATCTCGAACCTTATCTATTTCATGAAGACCATGCTCTCAGAGGTCTTCGAGCGGGACATAAACGTGCGCCTGCGCCCGGGCTTCTTCCCCTTTGTGGAGCCGGGCTTCGAGCTGGACATCTCCTGCACCCTGTGCGGGGGCGAGGGGTGCTCCACCTGCAAGGGCTCCGGCTGGATAGAGCTGTGCCCCTGCGGCATGATACATCACAACGTATTAAGGGCCGGGGGCATCGACCCGGAGGAGTACACGGGCTTCGCCTTCGGGCTGGGGCTCACGCGCCTTGTGATGATGAAGTACGGGGTGGGGGACATCCGGGACTTAAACAGCGGGAACCTGAAGGCCCTGTCGCAGTTTACCCACGAATGAGGAAATAGGAGGGAAGCCTTATGCTGATATCAATGAACTGGATAGGCGATTTCGTTGACCTGTCCGGCCTGGACCTGGAAAAGCTCATCCGCCGGTTCACCCTTTCCACCGCCGAGGTGGAGGAGGTCTTCCACATGGGCGAAGACCTGCGGGACGTGGTGGCCGGGAAGATCGTCTCTATGGAAAAGCACCCGGATTCCAAAAAGCTGCACCTATTGAAGGTGGACGCCGGGGACAAGCTCTATGACGTGGTGTGCGGCGCGCCCAACGCCAGGGAGGGCATCATCGTGCCCTTTGTGAAAGAGGGCGGCATGGTCATGGGGCAGGAGATCGGCTGCGCCGTGCTTGCGGGCTGCGAGAGCCACGGCATGTGCTGCTCTGAGCGGGAGCTGGGCATTTCGGCCGACCACTCGGGCCTCATGGAGCTGCCGGAGGACACGCCCATCGGGAAAGACATGTGCGAACTCTTTGCCATAAAGGACACGGTGTTCGAGGTGGACAACAAGTCCCTGACGAACCGCCCGGACCTGTGGGGCCACTACGGCATCGCCCGGGAGTTCGCGGCCCTGACCGGCCGGGAGCTAAAGCCCCTGGAGACCGTGGAGCTTTCCGCCTTTTCCAGCCTCCCGCCCATCGAGATCACCGTGGAGGACACGGAGCTCTGCTACCGGTACTCCGGGCTCAAGGTGCGCAACATACAGAAAAAGGTGAGCCCCGTGGACATGCGCATCCGCCTGTTCTACTGCGGCAGCCGGGCCATCAACCTTTTGGCCGACCTGACAAACTACCTGATGATGGAAATGGGCCAGCCCATGCACGCCTTCGACTGCGCCAAGGTGGACAAGATCGAAGTGAAGCGCTTCTCGCAGCCCTTTACCTTCACCACCCTGGACGGCATGGAGCGGAAGGTGGACGAAAACACCCTGATGATCTGCTCCGGGGGCAAGCCCGTGGCCGTGGCCGGCATCATGGGCGGCTTAGAGTCGGAGATCGAGGACGGCACGGACAGCCTGCTTTTAGAGTCCGCCAACTTCGACGGGGTAAGCGTGCGGCGCTCGGCCACCCGGCTGGGTATGCGCACCGACGCCTCCATGCGCTACGAAAAGACATTGGACCCGGAGATGACCGTGCCTGCCATCGGCCGGTTTATGAAGCTGCTGCTGGATATCGACCCGGGCGCCCAGGTCATCTCACAGCTGACGGACGTGTACGTGAAGCGCTACCCGGAAATCGAGCTGCAGTTCGATAAAGCCTACGTGGACCGCTACACGGGCATCGAAATAGAGGACGGCCGCATTCTGGAGACCCTGGGGGCTTTGGGCTTCGGGGCCCGGCAGGAAGGGGACGTGTTCACCGTGCGGGTGCCCAGCTGGCGGGCCACCAAAGACGTGACCATCAAGGCGGACATCATCGAGGAGATCACCCGCATTTACGGCTACGACAATTTCGCCGTCTCCACCACCCTGAGCCCCCTCTACCCCAAAAAGAAGAGCCCGGGCAACAAGGCCGATAACTTTGCAAAAGACATTCTGGTGCAGCGCTACCGCCTGCACGAGGTGCACTCCTATATCTGGTTCGACCGGAAGAAGTGCAAGGAGCTTGGCATTGAGATGGAAAAGGGCGTGCGCCTTGTGAACGCCCAGACCCCGGACCACGAGGTGATCCGCACCAACATGGGCCCCACCCTGCTGTCCTTTGTGCTGGAGAACAAGCCCTTCGGGGCCGACTTCGGGATCTTTGAAATCGGCCGGGTCTGCGAGGGCCTGGGGGAAGACGGCCTGTGCAAAGAGCGCAAGAAGCTGGGGCTGGCCCTTTACAGCCGCACAAGAAGTGAGAAGGAGCTGTATTTTGAGCTCATGGACATCCTGCGCACTCTGGGCGCGGAGATCAAGCGGGCCCGGTTCGCGCTGAAAAACCGGGAGCCCGCCCACAGCTGGCAGCACCCCCGCAACACCGCCTCCGTGTCTTACGAGGGGAAGGAGCTGGGCTGGCTGTGCGCGGTGCACCCGGCGGTGCTTTCGAAGATCGACAAGAAGGCCGCCGTGGTCTGCGCCCAGTTGGACATGGACGATTTCGCGGCCATCCCCGCCGCCGACGCCCTGTACCGGGAGCCCTCCAAGTTCCCGGGCATCGACATCGACCTGTCTTTGCAGCTGCCCGAGGGCATGACCTTCGGCGCCATGGAGCCCGCCTGGGCGGACGTGGACCCGGAGAAGCTCACCGGCGTCACCCTTATCGATTCCTTCGAGCAGGCGGGCCTTAAGAGCCTTACCCTGCGCTTTGCCTTCTCCTCCCAGGAGAAGACCCTCTCGAAGGAGGAAGTGCAGCCCTGGGTGGACGGGATCGTCGAAAAGCTGGCCCAGAAGGGCGTGGGGCTGAGGGGGTAAGGCTATGGAATTTATCCCCCAGAACCTCTCTTGGACCCGGGAGCCGGAGAGCTGTGTGGTCACGCCGGGGCGCATTGAGATCGTCACCCGGCCCCACACGGATTTGTGGCAGCGCACCTACTATCATTTTCGAAACGACAACGCCCCCGTGCTGCAAACGGAGACGGAGGAGAAGTTCTTTTCGTTTACGGTGAAGGCCGATTTTTCAGAGAGCGGCCACCGCTTCGACCAGTGCGGGGTGGCGGTGTATTTAGACAGCGAAAACTGGTTCAAGGGTTCTGTAGAATACGAAAACCAGGAGTACCAGCACCTGGGCAGCGTGGTCACAAACGGCGGGTGGTCTGACTGGGCCACCACGGAGATACCGGCCTCTGTAAAATCCATGTGGTACCGCCTCAGCCGCCGGGAGGACGACTTCTGCCTGGAGTGCTCGGAGGACGGCCGGCGCTTCCGCCAGATGCGGGTATGCCACCTGGAAAAGGCAAAGGGGGCCGTGCGGTTTGGGCTGTACGCCTGCAGCCCGGAGGATTCCTCCTTCAGGGCGGTGTTTACCCACATGGAGCTTGGCCCCTGCCAGTGGCGGGCTCACGACGGCCAGGCCCCGGACCCGGAAACGGCCTTATGAAAAACCTTCTGCTCATCTGCACCGGGGGCACCATCGCCTCTACCAAAACGGAAGGGGGGCTGGCCCCGGGGCTCTCGCCGGAGGAGCTTCTAAGGCGGGTGCCGGACGCCCGGGCCTTCTGCCATATCGACGCCGTGCAGCCCATGAACCTGGACAGCACCAACATCGACCCCAGCCACTGGCTGGCCCTTTCGGCGCTCATAGAAGAAAACTACGGCCGGTACGACGGCTTTGTCATATGCCACGGCACCGACACCCTGGCTTATTCTGGGGCGGCCCTGTCTTATCTTATCCAGGGCGCCCGCAAGCCCATCGTGCTCACCGGGGCCCAGCGGCCCATCGACCGGGAAGACACCGACGCCCGCCAGAACCTGCTGGACAGCCTGCGCTACGCCAGCGCCGGGGACAGCGGGGTGTGCATCGTGTTCGGGGGACATGTGATTGCAGGCACCCGGGCCCGCAAGACCCGCACCAAAAGCTACAACGCCTTTTCCAGCATCAATTTCCCGGATATAGCCGAGCTGCGGGACCACCGGGTGGTGCGGTTCATCCCCTGCGGGGAGAGCGGCGCCCCCCGGTTTGCCCATGCCCTCAATACCCGGGTCATGCTCTTAAAGCTCATACCGGGGCTTCCGGCGGATTCCTTCGCCGCCGTCAGCGCCCATTGCAACGGGCTTATCATAGAAAGCTACGGGGTGGGGGGCATCCCCGACGCGTACCTGCCCCAGCTGGAGGCCCTGGCCCAGGCGGGCAAGACCATCGTGCTGGCCACCCAGGTGCCCCAGGAGGGCAGCGACCTTTCGGTGTACCAGGTGGGGCACCGGGTGAAGGAGCGCTACCAGCTGCTGGAGCCCTACGACATGACCCTGGAGTCTACGGTGACAAAGCTCATGTGGGTGCTGGGCCAGACCCAGGAGCCCCGGGAGGTGCGCCGGCTCTTCTACACCCCAGTGAACCACGACCTACTGTTCTGAACCGAAAAAATTTCGAAAAAATTTCAAAAAACATCTTGCATTTTCCCCCAGCATCCGTTATAATAATATACGTTGTCCGGGTGTGGCGCAGTTGGTAGCGCGCTTGACTGGGGGTCAAGAGGCCGTGAGTTCAAGTCTCGCCACTCGGACCATTGAGAGACCGCTTAAACGTTGAGTTTAGGCGGTTCTTTCATGCCTAGTGGTAAGAGTTTCCCTTACGGTTTCCCTTATTGGCTAGAAACACTCTTGATAAAGGCATCCATGCGATTAGCGCTTTCCTGCTTCATCTCCTCTGTTACGTGTCCGTACACATCCAAGGTAAAGGCGGCGGTGTGGTGTCCCAAGTTGCTTTGTACCGTCTTGATGTCATCACCGGCACGAAGGGAAGCAACAGCGTAGCTGTGTCTTAGATCATGTAGACGTGCCTCTGGTAAGCCAATGGACGCAGCTATTTTCTTAAACTGATGGTATACGGTGCTGGGTGAGAGATGGTCTCCTATTTCGTTTGTAAAAACAAAGCCGGTCTCCTGCCAGAGCTCTCCCGCTTGTTCCTTCGCCTTATTCTGGTTGGCCTGATATTTTTCAAGCACGTCAGCCAGCGACTTCGCAATCGTGATTGTCCTGCCTTTGTTATTCTTGAGAGAAATAAGCCGAAACTCCCCAGGCTTTCCAGGTATACCCTGAAGCTGTTTGTTTATGAATATCTTTCTTCTGGCTAAATCCACGCAGTCCCAAGTCAAACCGCATACCGCGCCGCGCCGCATGCCTGTAAACAATGTTGTTAAATATACCGCTTCAAATCGGTGTCCTCGTATCGCTTTCAGGAACTTACCCATGTCAGACTCCTCAAGCGGGACGATTTCTTTGCGCTCGATTCTTGGTAAAGTGCACGCCTCTGTAGGGTTTGTTTGCAGATATCCAACGGAAATGGCTTGTTGGAGAGCCTTGTGTAAGATTCCGTGAATACATTTCACAGTTTTTGCGGACAGCCCTGGAGCATCATCTCCTGGATTGCTCAGACGGTTATAAAATGCCTGGATTGCTCCGATTTTAAGAGCGCCAAGAGTGATGTTCCCAAGAGCAGGCTTCAAATGGTTCTTTACGTGCTCTTTGTAGTTTTTTATCGTCATGGGTTTTACGCTACCAAGGTACTGCTCCAGCCAAATATCCAGCCACTCCCCGACGGTCATCTTGCACGGCTCATGATATGTACCATTGTCAACGTCGACCGTCAACTGCCGGAGCTTTTGAGCTACTTCTTTCTGGATTTTCCCGCTCACAGACTTCTGCTTCTGCCTGCCGGTCAATGGGTCGATACCGACGGTCACACGGCCTTCCCAGAATGTGTACTCTTTCCCGTTCTTCATGACGGTCTTCTTACGAATGCTGCCGCCTCCATTAGCGGACTTTTTGCTGTTCGGCATAATTGCCTCCTTTCCGAAATGCCGTACAGCAGATACTGGCTACATTATACCAGTTTCATCATGGGTATTCAAGTAGTCTTCTACTGCTGAGCGCGGGATTCGGTAGGTTCTGCCTATCTTTACGCTGTGGATTTTTCCGGAACGGACAAGTTCGTAGGCAGTGTTGCGACTGATGGACAGGATGTGTGTAAGATCTTCCACTCTAATGACGGAAGAAGATGCTGGTTCAACGCTCACAAAAGACTTTCTCCTTTCTTTTTGGATTGACTTTCTTTGACCAATAGGGTATAATATAAACTGTATTTTAAGAATGAAAGGCGGGATTTTAGTATGGCGAAACTAAATGGGTTTAACGAATTGGAGAAACATCTAAAGCAAATGCAAAAGGCAGCACGTGAGTTAGATGGGACTCAGACAATACCATTCAAAGATTTTTTTCCAACTTCATTCATGGCGAAACACACCAAGGCTGATTCTATCTCCACTTGGTTTGAAGGATATGAGCACTATTCGGATACCCCCGAAGATAAATTCAATGAAATGGTATCGTCTGATGGGTTTACTACATATATAAAAGAGACAACATCATTTGATAACTGGGAAGATATGATTAAAGCTGCAACCTCGGAGTACATATCAAGCAAACTTGGCTTTTAATTCCGAGGTTTATCTCTTTTTTCGACCAGTACACCAATAGTATCTTCGAGCAACGAACGAATGTGCTCTAATTTTGATATTATCAAGTCCAAGTCCCTGCGACTCGGTTCAATCATTAAGGTTCTTTCTTCAATATTCATACCAACCTCCATAAAATATAAAAGACTTCCGGCCATCGCAAAGACAGCCGGGAGCTTCTTTTACCTACTCAACGGTCACATCCACCTGCGAACCGCTGTACGAAATCTTTTTGACCTTGACGTTGCCGTGGCGGTCTGTGATAGTCACCTGGGAGAAGTCCTCTCCGTAGGTCTTCACCATCACGCCCAATGTTTCCCCAGCATTATCAGTGAGTACGGACGTGCAAGTCTTGCCATCATCAGTGAAAATCCTGGTCAAAATCCTGCCCTGCGAATCTGTTGCCGTAACCGTGCCGTCCTCTGCAAACGACCGGGTACCTTCCTGGAACCCATAGAGCAGCACCTGGTCGATGTCGTCCAGGCTCGATTCTTCCATAGTACCAGTGATAAGTTCACCGGATTTATCGTGGGCGGTCACGCCTTTCTTCAGGGAACCTGCGGATACAGTGTCTTCGGTCAAGTCAATAAGTACAGAACCGTTCGCAATAACTTTATTTACTGCCATCCGGCATCACTCCTTTAGCCGATGGTCACGGTAGTGCCTCCAGCGGCGTTCTCCGTTTCTACATAGGGAATAGCCGCCACAGTCACTTGGGACAGGCAGTTATACGCCTCGTCAGGCAGAACGATTTGTTCCTCAGCAGAGGGCGTTACACTCTTTGCCTGGGGTTTCGAGTCCTCGCTGCCGGACATGGTGCCCTCAACACCCAGCAAGGTGATGCCTTCACGAATGTTGGCGGGGATAATCTTCGCCTGCTCATTGGCATCGATAGATACCTTGCCGGAGCCGTCGTGGTAACCCTGGGGCACGGTATACTCCTGCTCCTTAGTGGCGATAACCCCGGCGACAGCGGCGTTGTCTTTCATAGCTCCAGTGATTTTTGCGCCACGGGCATAGGCGGTCTTGCCTTCCAGCAGTTCGCCAACTGCCGCAGTTGCGTCGGAAGAATCCACATCAAACGGACAGGCGCCAGCGATAAGAGAGCCGGACTTGTCGTGAGCCGTTATGCCGGACAGCAGCTTGTCCGCTTCGACAGTGTCGGCAGTCAGGTCGATAAGCACCTCGCCGTTGTAAATGACCTTGTTGATGGTCTTAGTCAGAGTCTCAGGCATATTTTAGTCCTCCCAGGGCTTTTCATAGTGTCTGGCCCGATGGCTGTCGCTGTATCCCGCCGTTGTGGGGTCGTTGACGATGCCCAGCAGCACCATAACGACGAACACGGCGTCAATAAACGCCAGCAGACCGTTCCCCAGATTGCCGAAGTCGATGGTGTAGCCAAAGATGGCCGCGCCTGTCTGGATAACCAGCAGGATCGCCGGTACCAGCGAGAACCAGAACTGTTTGTTTGCGATACGTACTTTCCAGTTGATTTTCATTTTGAATCCTCCTATTAGTTTGAAAGATACATCCCCGCTTCCGTTGACCATCCCGACGTTTGGGTATATAATATCTACAAGAATGGAGATGA
>CANRZD010000064.1 GCA_947644325.1 uncultured Clostridia bacterium | reverse complement strand
GTTGAGCTTGTGGGAGCCGGAGGTGTTGTTGCCCTCGAACTTGTAGTAGATCTTGGCCGGGGTCTTGAGGGCCTTCTCCAGGAAGTACGCCCGCACCAGGGGCGAGGGCCGGTACATCTTGTAGAACTGGCGTATCTCCTCCGGTATTTCGAAGAAGCGGGTGTCGTTGTCCAGCTCCTGGCGCACCAGGTCGTCGCAGAAGACCGGGGTCAGCTCCTCAAAGGTCATGGGCTTGAGGGTGCCGGGGTTTAAGAGCGGGGCGGGCTTATTCTTCATGTCGGCCCGCAGGTTGTACCATGCTTTGGGCATCTCGCTTTCGTCTAAAAAAATCTTGTAGGGGATGTTCTTTTCCATGTCCACTCTTCCTTTCCTTATTGGTTTTTTGCACAGCAAAGCCTTGAATCCTGCAAAAAGGCGCGGCGTGCCCCCAGAAGTAAAAAAGCGCATTCATCCTAATCTCTTAGGACAAATGCGCTTGGCATCTGCGGTACCACCTAACTTCGCCCCAAAGGGCGCGCCTCCTTCACGTACTTCCATACGCTAGCCCCTGTAACGGCGGGCACCCGTCCTCCCTACGGCCCAAAAGCAGGCTTTCAGTCGGCCCTCCCAGGTCCATTCCCGTCCCCCCGCGCTGCCCCGCTCTCACCCGGCCGGGGCTCTCTGAAAACGCAGCTTGTGAAACGGTACTACTCCTGTTCACTGGTTTTGCAAGTATTCTTAAACTTTCCTGCATTATAGCACACAGAGTTTCCCTTGTCAAGGGGTATTTCGAAAAAAATCACAGCTTTAAGAGCCCGGCCTTCCCCATCTCCTGGGCGGCCAGCAAGATGCCCAGCTGGCCGCTGTGGTAGTTGAGCCCCCCCTGCATCCAGGCGGCGTAGGGCTCCCGCAGGGGGGCGTCGGCGGAGAGCTCGATAGAGGAGCCCAGGGTGAAGGCCCCCGCCGCCATGATGACCGGGCTGTCGTAGCCGGGCATGGGGCTGGGCTCGGGTATGACGAAGGAATCCACCGGCGCGCTCTTCTGCACGCCCCGGCAGAAGGCGATGAGGTTCTCAGGGTTCTGCAGCTTCACCACCTGGATGATGTCCGCCCGGACCTCCTGGGGCTGGGGGGTGACTTCAAAGCCCAACAGCGAAAAGAGGGCCGAGGCGAACACCGCAGTCTTCAAAGCCTCCCCCGCCACGTGGGGCGCGTGGAAGGCCCCCATAAAGAGCTCCCGGCTGTGGCCCAGGGTGCAGCCGATCTCCCGGCCGGTGCCCGGGGTGGTCAGGCGGTAAGAGCACAGCTCCACCAGGTCATGGCGGCCGGCGATGTAGCCGCCTGTGGGGGCGATGCCGCCGCCGGGGTTCTTTATGAGGGACCCCACGATGACGTCGGCCCCGGCCTCTGTGGGCTCCCGTTTCTCCACGAACTCCCCGTAGCAGTTGTCCGCCATGACGATGGAGCCCGGGGCCTTCCTCTTGGCGATCTGCGCCATGCGCCCGATCTCCGCCACCGAGAAGGAGGGCCGCAGGCTGTACCCCCGGGAGCGCTGGATGTACACCAGCTTGTACTCCGGGGTGATCTTCTCCTCCATTGTGTCGTAGTCCGGGGTCCCGTTGGGGAGAAGCTCCAGCTGCTCGTAGGTGATGCCATATTCTTTCAGGCACCCGGGCTCCTCCCGGCCGGGCAGGCCGATGACCCCCTGGATAGTATCATAGGGGGTGCCGGTGACGCAGAGCATCTTGTCCCCGGGCCGCAGAAGGCCGAAAAGCGCCACCGTCAGGGTGTGGGTGCCGCTGACGAAGTTCCAGCGCACCAGGGCGTCCTCCGCCCCCAGGGCGTAGGCGTAGACCTGGTCCAGCACGTCCCGGCCCTGGTCGCCGTAGCCGTAGCCCGTGCTGCCAAAGAGATGCCGCTCGCTGACCCCGGCCCGGCTGAAGGCCGCCAGCATCTTCTGCTGGTTATAGCGCTGGGTCTCCTCTATGCGGCCGAAGGCCGGCCGGGCCAGCTCCTCGGCCCTGTCTGAAAGGGCCAGGAGCCGTTCATCGATTTCAAAATAAGGGTCCATGCCTGTCCTCCCCACGGTTCGTGTATACCCAGCCGTCCTCGTGGGCATACTTCTGCTTTCGGTAAAAGGCCTCGTTCTCGGCCTCTTCCCGGAATATGTACAACGTCTTGCCGGAAAGCCGCTCCTCCGCCTGCCGCAGCAGGCCGCTGCCGATGCCCTGCCCCCGCAGGCGCTCCTCCACGGCCAGGGCCGAGAGCACCGCCCCCTGCTGGCTGATGGCCGACACCACCACGCACCCGGCCAGGGCCCCCTCCCGGTAGTCGGTGAGGGCCAGGGCCGTGCCCCGGCGCAGCTTGAGGGCCAAGTCTAAATAGAAGGGCTCGAACTCCCCGGCCATGCCGCATTTGTCCAAAAGGCCGTAGATGTCCCGGATGGGCGCCTCTCCCCCGCTGGGAGGCGGCGGGGGCCCGGGGGGCAGGTCCTTTTTCAGCACCTCCCCCTGGGCGGTGGGGGCAAGGCCCAAGGTCTTCGCGGCAGAGGCCGGGGCCATGACGGCCTCGGGCCCTATGGCCCGCAGGAACTCCCTGGCCTCTTCCCCGTCCCCGATCTCCCCGGAGACGATCAGAAGGCCGTCCACCAGGCAGTAGGCGCAGTCGCTCTTATCCTCCAGCCAGAAGCACACGAAGCCCTTGTCAAAGCCGTAGGAGCGGATGAGCGCCGACATTTTGCAGCCAAAGGCCGAGCCCTCGGCCAGCTGCCGGAGCCTGCGCTTCTGCTCATCGTTTTCAACAAACTGGATCATGGACTTCCCCCCTGCCTGACAGAAAAAGGGCCCCGCGTGGCGCGGGGCACCGATTCACCTATGGTCATCATTTGGTGAAATACATCACCGCGTTTACGATAATGACAAAGACAAAGAAGCCGATGGCGATGAACTTGGTCCACCGGGCCAGGAACGCGTCCACGCTCCTTGCCTTGTGCTTTGCCAGGAAGGTATCCGCCGCGCCGGTGACCACGCCCACGTTCTTCTGGTTGCCCTCCTGCAAAAGGACCACCAGGATGATGGCCACGGAGAACAGCAGCAGTACGATACCGAAAATGACCTCTAACACGCTCATGAAAGTCTTCCCCCTGATCTAGGTATTTTTTCTTCCCGGCCCGCCGCAAGATATGGGACCCATAAAGGGGCGGCCCGGGGTTTCCTTACAAAATAGCATAAAATATCATACCACAGTCCCGGCCGTTTTGCAAGCAAAAGGAACATTTTTTTAGAAATTTTTTCTTTCCGCATATTCCGCCCGGTCCCGCGCATGCTAGTACCAAGCGGCCGGCAGCGTTTGCGTGCCGGTAAAGAGAGGGTCGTCCAAAAGGACCGGAGCCCCAAAGGGCTTTCGAGGAACACTCCCTTTGCAGGCTCCGGCTGCTCGCCCCCTGCCTTTTCGGGCCCACAGGCAGGGGGCCAATTTTTTTACCCGGCGATGAGCTTGTGCTCCTGCAGGCGCACCACCACGTCCGCCTGGGCGGAGAACTCCTGGGAGTGGGTCACCGCCACCACGCACTTGCCGTCCTTGTGGGCCAGCTCCTTGAAAATCTCCACGATGCCCTTGGCGGTGTCGGCGTCCAGGTTGCCGGTGGGCTCGTCGGCCAGCAGGATGTCCGCGTCTGTGGCCAGGGCCCGGGCGATGGCCACCCGCTGCTGTTCGCCGCCGGAGAGCTTGTTGATGTTCCGGCGCATCTGGTCGGGGGTAAGGCCCATGCGAGAGAGAAGGTCCTGGGCCCGCTGCTTTTTGTTCTCGATGGGGTTCTTTGTGATCTCCATGGCCGCCATGACGTTCTGCAGGGGAGTCAGGTAGGGCAGAAGGTTATAGGCCTGGAACACGATGGCGATGTTCCGGTTGCGGTACTTGGTGTAGCCGATGTCTTTTAAGTCCCGGCCCTTGTAGCACACGGCGCCGCCCCGGGGGGACTCCAGGGCCCCGGCCAGGGTCAGGGTGGTGGTCTTGCCGGAGCCCGAGGGCCCCACGATGGTATAGAGCACCCCCGGCTCGAAAGAGCACTGGGCCTGCTCCAGAATGTCGATGCGGGTGCTGCCGCTTTCGTAATAATAGGTGATGTCCTTAAACTCTAAGATAGAATCCATGGTTTTCCCTCCTTGATAAAATTTTTTATTCCAAAGCCATTAAAAGCTTCTTTGGCTTAAAGCGCAGTACTTTGTAGGCAGTGACGCAGGACGCTAAGAGCGCCAGCCCCACCCCGCACAGGTACACGATGCCTACGGCCCGGCCCTCTATGCCCACTTCTATGCCCCGGGCGGAGGCGCCCAGCATGTCGGCCGCGTAGGCCGCCGTCTGGTAACTGATCAGGGCCCCGGCGGTGACGCCCAGCAGCACGGGCGCCAGGGTCTCTATATAAAGCTGCAGGATGACCCTCCAGCGGCCCTCGCCCATGGAGAGCAGCACGCCGATTTCAAACTCCCGGCTGCTCAGGGAGATCATGACCAGGGCGGTCAATAAGACCGCGCCCAGAAGGATGGCCGCCCAGAACACCAGCGAGGCCACCGCCACGATGCTGTCCATGGAGAGGGCGATCTTGCGGTAGTCGCCGTCCAGGGCGATCATGCCAAAGCTTGCCCGGTCGGGCAGGCCCATCTCCTCTATATCTGCAAGAAGCTGCGGGATGTCCGCCGGGTCGCGCATGACGAACTCGCCGCCCGTAAGGCCCGTATCGCCGCTGATGGCGGCCACGGTCTCCAGGTCCACAAAGACCTGGTTTTCGATATATTCCTCGGGGTCGCCGTAATGGTAGTTGGAGTCGCGGGTGTAGATGCCCGTGACGGTCAGCTCAATCTCCTCCCCGCCTGTCTCAGAGGCGGCCACGGTGATGGTGTCCCCCACCTCTACATTGCTGCTCTCCGCAATGGAGCTGTGGATGACCGCGTACCCCCTGTCCCCGGCCTTGGGCCGGCTGCCCCGCAGCATGTGGCTGTCTGTGCGCAGGATGGGATGGGTGCTGCTGCAGCCCCTGAGGGTGATGTCGTGGGGGCGCTTCTCCGCGTCCTCGAACCAGGAGGGCCTGGCCGCAAAGCCCGAGCGGGCGTTGGCCGGGACAGAACTCAAGAGCCGGGCCTCCCGCACGGCCGGGTGGACGGCGATCTTCTCCCCGCTCTCCAGGGAAAGGGCGGGGGCGGGGCCTTCTTCGGTCTTCTTTACATCGATGAGCACCGTGCCCCCTACCTCTATGCCCGTGCGGCGGGCGGTCTCGATAGAGGCCTCGCGGATGCACAGGCCCGAGAGTATCATGGTGAAAAGGATGGTAAAAATCAAAAACAGCAGCAGGGTGTTGCGTTTATAATAGCGTATGGCGCACAGCGCCCTTTTCAGAAAGCTCATCCGGTTCCCTCCTCAATTCCTGCGGGTCATGATCTTTGCCGGGGAAAGCCGCAGCAAGAAGCCCATTTGTATCAGCACGGTCAGGAACAGCATGGTAAAGGCCAGGGCGAAATACCCCCAGGCCAGGGTGGTGTCCAGGGTAAACTGCATCTTTACCGGGGAGGCCACGTTAGCGGCGCTGCGGGCGGTCATGCTGTTTTCCAGCGACAGGGGGTTCCCGTCCAGCTGGGCCTCCAGGTACTCGCGCTTGTCCTGCTCGTAGGCGGCGTTCACCTGGGCGGCGCGGCCCTCTAAAAGGCCGTTGCCAAGGACGCTTGCAAAGGGCACCCCGGCCGAAAAGCCGATGCCCGCCGCCAGGATAAGGGGCAGGGCCTGCTCAATGAACATCTGGGCGAAGATCTTACCTTTCGACTCGCCCATGGCCAGCAGCACGCCTACCTCCCGCTTGCGGCTGCGCACATTGAAGACGCACACCAGCAGCAGCGCCACGAAGGCCCCCATAAGAAGCCCGACGCCCATAAAGAGGGAAAGGCGGTTGACACTCTCCATAGGTAATGCTACCATGTCATACCACTGTCTGTCAACGGAAAGATTGTACGCCGGGGCCAGGCCGAACTGCTGCTGCATGTACTCCATGAACAGGGCGTCTACCTTGTCCGGGTCGTCGGTGGCGAAGGTGCCCTCGTCCAGCACGTCTTCTATGCTGGTGCCCACGGGCACGCCGGTCTCCGGGTCGGTCTCAATCAGGCGGAAGCTGTCGTAGGCCCAGCTGATGAACTCCTCCACGTTCTCCGGCTCGTCTATGTAGGCCGTGGCCCTTTGGGTATCCGGGAACCAGAGGAGGCTGCCGCCGTTAAAGAGATAGCTCAGGTAGTCCATCACGGTCTGGTAGGGGATAAAGAGCATGTTCTGGGCCTTGGCCTGATAGCCGATGTCCCCTAAGATGTCGTTTACCGGCGGGTCAAAGAGGCCGATGACCGTAAGCTCCAGGGGCTCGTCCTTATAGAAGGTGGCAAGGCCTTTTATCCATTGGGAAAACTCCACCTCTATCTTGTCCCCCAGCTTTACGCCGCTTGCCTCCGCCACCTCCCGGGAGATGAGGATGTAGGGCTTGTCCTCCTCGTCGCTTTTGAAGTGCCGGCCCTCCACTAAGCTGTAGCCGCCGTTTGAAAAGGCGTCGTAGTATTCCGAGTCGGAGACCACGGTGGAGTTGAAGCCCTCCGGCACCCGCTCACCGTTTAATACCCGGCAGAAGGCAAGGTTGAACTCCACCAGCATCTGGGCGTTTTCCTCCGGGCTCACCCCGCTCCAGTAGATGTCGTAGTAGGTGTAGCCGTCCTCTGTCTTAAGCATTTCATAGCGGTCCCCTTCCTCTTCCGACTGGTCCGCCGCCCAGGCCCATTGGTCCAGGTCCACCACAGAGTGCGTCAGATGATTCATCTTTTCCCGGTATTCGCTATAAAGCTCCCGGTCGTGCTGGTCCACCCCGCCCAGGGTCAGGCCGTTAGCCTCCATGTCCACGTCGTTCATGACGACGTTGTACCTTTCCACGTGGGGGCCCTTGATGAAACGGTCGGCGTCGCTCCAGGTCACGTCCTGTATCATAGAGTACCCCTGCCCGTTGATGGTGGGGCCGGTGAGGGTCACGGCGTTTGCCACGGCCTTCTGTGTCACTTCCACCTGGTACTGGGTGCCGGCGTAAATCATGAAGGAGGTGAGCGTCACCGCCAGAATGGCCGAAAACACCAGCAGCACCAGGATGTTACGGAACTTGTGCCTCCACAAGCTCCAGCCTGCGCGTTTTAAGAACATAGTTTTCTCTCCTTTGCTTTAGTTTTCTCAGTAAAATTTTTGCTGTGCATTCCCCCTTTCTCAGCGCGCCGCGTCCAGCAGGGCGTGATAAGCCGCCGTCTCTGGGCCGGTGAGCACGTAGACCGGGTGGGCGTACCCTGTGCTGCCGTCTGTATAATAGGCCAGAGTGCACTGGGTGAAAAGGGCCGTCTCCGTGCCCTCCCCCAGGAAGCACAAATCTTCCGGCCGGGCGCTCACTTCCTTTATGACCTGCTGGGTGGTCTTTAGGGGCACGGGCTCCCCTTCGTCTATGGGGGCCGCCTGGGCTATGACGCTCTGCACCTTCCCCCCGTCCCCCAGGGAGACCCGCAGGCGGTAAAGGCCGTAGACCTCTTTGCCATGGATGCCGGGGAAGAATGTAACGTCTATGGTAAGGGGGCCCTCTGCCCCCGTGCTGTGGGTGATGGCGGTCGGGCCCGGGTCGCCCGCGCACAGGCCGGTATCAGAGAGGAAGGCCTTGGCGGTCTCTATGGCTTCTTCCTCCCCGGGCAGCTGTGGGGCCGCAGCCGGGGATGTAAGGGGCTCCCCGATGGGCTTGCCCTCGTTAGTAATGCTGAAAAAGCCGTTTGACTCTATGGTGACGGTGTCGCCGGTTTCCTCCACATAGTAGAGGCCGCTGCCGTCCCCCCAGAGGGCCAGGTCTTCTATGCCGATAATCCCGGCGGCTGTCTGCTCCAGCTCTTTTCTGCTCTGGGGCATTAGGGCGTAGAGCCTGCCTTCCTCCTCCGGCACGGCGAAGTCCGGGGAAAACTGGCAGGCGCTGGGGACGCCGTCCCCCTGGGGCAGGGTGAGGGCCGGGTGCTTCTGGGCCCCCAGCACGCGCAGGCCCAGGGCCAGAAGCACGGCGGCGGCCAACACGGTGCAGGTCAATAGGATTTTTTTCTGTTTCATAAGAGGCTCCTTTCTTCTAAAAAAGCAGGCTGGTTTTTTTCTCTCTACTATATAGACGCGGCGGGGGGCGGTTTGGTTAGGCGGTTTTGAAAAAAATTTCAAAAAATTTTTGGAATTCTCCCGGATTCACAAAAAATTCACCAGACGCTCACGGAATCTTCGGGCGTTCTTTTGGCGGCGATGACCTTTTCCCTTTATAATAGCCCTGACACCAACACAGAAAGGGCGTGATGCCATGGGCTTTCGCCATGAGTGGAAGCATACAATCACCCCCGCCGACCTGCGGGCCCTGCGGGCGAGGCTGGGGGCCGTCCTCCCCACAGACCCCCACGCCGCAGACGGGCGGTACTTTATCCGCAGCCTGTACTTTGACAATCTGCGGGACAAGGCCCTGAAAGAAAAGCTGGACGGCGTAGACCGGCGGGAGAAGTTCCGCCTGCGGTACTACAACGGGGACGCCTCTTGGGTGCTGCTGGAAAAGAAAACCAAAAAGGGCGGCCTGTGCTTGAAGGAGCAGGAAAGGGCCAGCCCGGAGGAGATCGCCGCCGCCCTGCGGGGGGACGGCCCCCGCCTGTGCCAAAGCGAAAAGGCGCTTATGTGGGAGCTGGGCCGGAAGTTTATCGCCGAGGGCTTGCGGGCCAAGACCCTCATCGACTACACCCGGGAGCCCTTTGTCTACGGGCCCGGGGGCGTGCGTGTCACCCTGGACTACGGGCTGCGCACGGCCCTCTCCCCCACGGGCTTTCTGGACCCCGGCGCGCCTACCCTGCCTGTGCCGGGGGAGCCGGTGATCTTAGAAGTGAAGTGGGACGAATACCTGCCCGCCCTCATACGGGACCTGGTGCAGACCCCGGGCACCCGCAGCGGGGCCTTCTCCAAATACGCGGCCTGCCGGGTGTTCGGGTAAAAAAAACAGGAGGAAAGCTATGACTTTTCAAGACATTTTCAAATCCAGCTTTTTAGAGAACATACAGGGCGTGTCCCTTTTGGACATGGCCCTGGCCCTGGTGCTGGCCTTCGGGGTGGGGCTGTTCATTTTCCTTATCTACAAAAAGACCTTCTCCGGGGTCATGTACTCCTCCAGCTTCGGGGTGACCCTGGTGGCCCTGACCATGATCACCACCCTGGTCATCCTGGCCGTCACCTCCAACGTGGTGCTTTCCCTGGGCATGGTGGGCGCTTTGTCCATCGTGCGCTTCCGCACCGCCATCAAAGAGCCCTTAGACATCGCCTTCCTGTTCTGGGCCATCGCGGCAGGCATCGTGCTGGCGGCGGGGCTCATCCCCCTGGCGGTGTTCGGCAGCGTGGCCATCGGGCTGGTGCTGCTGGTGTTCGTGAACAAAAAGCCCCACTTGAACCCCTACATGGTGGTGCTGCGCTGCCAGGGCCACGAAAGCGAAACAGCGGCGGTCTCCTTCCTGCAGGAGCGGGTGCGGCGCATGGTCATAAAGAGCAAGACCGCCCAGGAGGGCCTGGTGGAGCTCAACTTAGAAGTGCGCCTGCAGGGCAGCGACACGGATTTCGTCAACACCCTGGCAGCGCTTCCCGGAGTCACAAGCGCCGTGCTGGTCAGCTACAACGGCGACTACATGGGTTAGGGAGCGCGGCATGGCGGCACATAGATGTATCGGCAAAATAGGCTGGGCGGCGGCTGCGGCCTGCGTGCTCATTACGGTGTTCCTTCTGGGCGGGGCCCCGGGGCTTATAAGGGCCTCGGCCTCGCCGGGGTATGAGGGGCGCTTATTCGACACGGGCGCGGTGCACACCATCGACATTGTCATGGAGGACTGGGAGGGCTTTCTCTCCACCTGCGAAAACGAGGAGTACTCCCCCTGCTCCGTGGTAATTGACGGCGAGGCGGAAAAGAACGTGGGCATACGGGCAAAGGGCAACACCTCCCTGACCCAGGTGGCCCAGTACGGCAACGACCGCTACAGCTTCAAGATAGAATTCGACCACTACCAAAGCGGCCAGAGCTACTACGGCCTGGATAAGCTGAGCCTTAACAACCTGATACAGGACAACACCTGCATGAAGGACTACCTTGTGTATCAGATGATGGGGGCCTTCGGGGCGCCGGCCCCCCTGTGCAGCTACGCCTATCTGACGGTAAACGGCGAGGACTGGGGCCTGTACCTTGCTGTAGAGGGCGTGGAGGAGGCCTTTCTGCAGCGGAATTTCGGCAAAGCCTCCGGCGCGCTCTATAAGCCCGACAGCATGGACATGGGCGGCGGCCGGGGAAACGGCGGCGGGTTCAGCATGGGAGAAATGCCTGATTTTAAGGGCGGGCCGGGGGCTGTGGGGGGCGACGACGTTTCCCTTGTCTATACAGACGACAGCTTTGAGAGCTACAAGAATATCTTTGAAAACGCCAAGACCGACGTGACCGATAGGGACAAGGAGCGGCTCATAGAGGCCCTGAAAAGGCTCAACGACGGGGAAAGCCTTTCGGATACCCTCTTTATGGAGGAGGTGCTGCGGTACTTTGTGGTGCACAACTTCGTGTGCAACTTTGACAGCTACACGGGCTCCATGGTCCACAACTACTATCTCTACGAGGAGGACGGCCGGCTGGCCATGATACCCTGGGACTATAACCTGGCCTTCGGGGGCTTCATGGGCGCCGGGGACGCCCAGAGCCTCATAAACTTCCCCATTGACACCCCGGTGTCCGGCGGCACGGTAGATTCCCGGCCCATGCTGGCCTGGGTCTTTTCGGAGCAAGCCTACACCGAGCAGTACCACGCGCTCTTTGAAGAATTCCTGGCCCAGTTCTTTGACAGCGGCCGGTGCAGCGAGCTTATTGAGAGCACCCAGGCGCTCATCGCCCCCTATATAGAAAAAGACCCCACGAAGTTCTGCACCTATGAGGAGTTCGAGGCCGGGGCGGCGGCATTGCAGACATTCTGCGCTCTGCGCGCCGAGAGCCTGCGGGGCCAGCTGCAGGGCGCGGTGCCCGCCACCCAAGAGGCACAGTCCCAGCAGCCGGAGGCCCTGGTAGACGCGGGAGAGCTGGCCATTGACAACATGGGCGGCATGGGAAATATGGGCGGCATGGGCCCGGGCGGGCAGGGCTTCCCGCTGCAGATGCCCGATGGCATGGACGCGGAAGCACAGCCGCCGGATTTTGCCCAGCAGCAGGGGCCCGGCTCCTTCACCCCGCCGGGGCAGGAGGCCCCAGAAGAAAGCTCTGCCGGGGGCTGGGCCCTGCTGGGGGCCAGCTTCGCCGTGCTGGCTGTGGGGCTGGGCATCGCCTTCGGCTATAAGCGCAAGGTGTAAAGACAACAAAAAAGTACCCGCCAATAGCCTGACGGGTACTTTTTTATGGGAAGAGCTTTTAGAAATCGTATTCGATGACGCCCCAGGGGGTCTCCTGCTTATGCAGGGCAATGGACTTGGACATCTCCCGGACCTCGTCCGCGGTGACGCTGCGGTTTAAGGCCTGGGACACGAAGATGGCGTCGGAGAGCAGGGCCGTCTCCATGGCGATGTAGGGGGAGTCGATGCGGGTGCTGTCGTCCAGGTCGCCCCGCAGGTAGGCGGTCCAGTGGACCTGGTTGTCGTTATAAAGGGCCATGCGGGGGTCCACCTGGGCCTCCTTGCGGCCGTTCTCCTGGCAGTTGATGACCTTGGAGGTCTTGAGGCCGTCTTCATAGCCGAAGAACTCCAGAGTGGGCTGCTGCACCCGACCGCCGCCCATGATGCGGCCGCCCTTGGGCACGGCCAGCTCGCCGCCAGTGGTGTCCACGTCGATGAGCTTGATGCCGCCCATAGAGCCCGCGATGAAGCTGGTGCCCACCTCGTCCATGTGCATGGCCCAGTCCTCGTAGATGTCTAAAGACACGCCGTTTTTGAACTTGGCGATGCCCACGCTCAGGTCCTCCACGTCGTAGGTGAGGCCATCGGGCAGCAGGCGGGGGTCCTGGTAATAGTCGGCGCTGGAAAGGCCGTAGACGGTATCCAGCTCCGGCATGCCCATGATGTAGAGCATCTGGGCCAGGTGATAGATGCCCAGGTCGCACAGGGGGCCGTGCACACCGATGTCCTTCTTGATGAAGTCCCGGGAGAACATGGGCATGTCGAAGCCCGGGCGGCCCTCCCGGCGGTGGCCTACGCTGCGGGCGTGGTAGAGCTTGCCGAGCTTGCCTTCCTCTATCATCTTCTTGGCGTAGCGGGTCTGCAGGTTATAGATGGAGCTGATCTGCACGGCCAGCTTCTGGCCGGTGGCCTTGGCGCAGTCGTAGATGATCTTGGCGTCGGCGTAGCTGGCGGCCATGGGCTTCTCGCAGTAGCAGGGGTACCCCGCCTTCATGACGGCCACGGACACGGGAGTGTGCAGGTTATTGTGCACGCACACGTCGATGGCGTCCAGGTCGTCGCGCTTCAGCATCTCCCGGAAGTCCACATACAGGTCCTCCTGCGGGATGCCGTAGCGCTCGCCCCAAGCCTTTACCTTGGCCTCGTCGATGTCGCACCCGGCCACCACCTTGGTCCCGGGGATATTGGACCAGATGGTCATGTGGCGGTTGGAGATCATGCCGGTGCCGATGATCCCAATACGCAGTTCTTTCATGTTGCATCCTCCTTGGCAGATAGTGTTAAAATTTTTCTCTATTATACCAGATTTTGGTACAG
>CANRZD010000063.1 GCA_947644325.1 uncultured Clostridia bacterium | reverse complement strand
CTGCACCTGGAGCCGGGGCTGGCCTTCGGCACGGGCACCCACGAGACCACCCGCCTGTGTTTAGAGCTCTTAGAAAAGTACGTGGCCCCGGGCATAGACTTCCTGGACATGGGCTGCGGCAGCGGCATCCTGTCCGTGGCGGCGCTGCTGCTGGGGGCCAAAACGGCGGTGGGGGTGGACATCGACCCCTTAGCCGTGAAGACCGCCGTGGAAAACGCCAAAACAAACGGCGTGGGAGAGCGCTTTACCGGCCTGTGCGGGAATTTGGCGGAGAAAGTTACCGGGAAGTTCCACGTTGCGGCGGCCAACATCGTGGCCGATATCGTCATTTTACTCAGCGAAGACGCCCCCCGCTTCCTGTACCCGGACAGCGTGTATATCATAAGCGGCATCATCGACAGTCGGGAGGAGGACGTGCTCTCGGCGCTCTCCTCCCGCTTCACCGTGCTGGAGCGCCGGGAGGAGCGGGGCTGGGTGGCCATGGCCCTGAAGCTGCGGGCATAAAAAAGGGGGAGCCTGCCGCTCCTCCTTTTCGGTTTCTTTTGTCAGCCAAAGGGCAGGTTCGCAACCTCCGCCTGGGTCTGCTGGGTGCGCAGGTACGCCGAGGAATAGAGCACCACCCCGCCGCACTGGGCGGCTCTCGCTTCCTCTATCTGCCTGCGCAGGATGTCATTTGATAAAAGCCACGTGCCCCCGTCCGCGTCAGACCCGGCCTTATAAAGGGCCAGGCCCGCGTATAGCTTCAGGTTTTCGTGCCGGGGCAGGCTGAGCCACTGGGACAGGGCTTCGCTGTAGCCCAAGGCCTCGCTCTCGAAGCTGTAGTAGAGCTGGGGGCAGATGTAGTCCATGTACCCCGGGCAGGCGCACCAGGCTTTCACGTCGGCCCCCATGTCCTCGTCGTTCTGGATGTTCCCCTGGGGGGAGATGCCGAAAACCACGTCTTCCCGCTCCTTTTTCACCTTTTCGTATACCTCGGCCACCAAGGCGCTGATGTTGGCCCGCCGCCACTCCAGAAGCTCTAAGGGCGTCTCCACGGTCTCCAGGTAAAGGCCGTAGGCCTCGGCGTCCAGGGCCGGGTCCTCCGCGGGGTAGAAGTAGTCGTCAAAGTGCACGCCGTCTACGGCGTAGTTCCGCACGATCTCTGCGGCCCCGTCCGCTATAAGGCCGCGCACGTAGGGGTAGGCGGGGTCTAAGTAGACGGCCCCTTCATGCTCCATGAAGTAATAGGGGTAGTCGGCCTGGAGAGCGGAAAAGGGGTTATCGGGGGAGAGGGCGGAGGGGGTCTCCGCCGTCTTCACCCGCAGGGGGTTGAGCCAGGCGTGAAGCTCCAGCCCCAGGCCGTGGGCGCAGCCGGTCATAAAGGCCAGGGGGTCAAAGCCCGGGTCACGCCCCTGCTCCCCTGTGAGGATATGGGACCAGGGGTACAGGGCCGAGGGGTACAGGGCGTCGCAGAAGGGCCGCACGTGGACAAAGAGGGCGTTAAGGCCCATGTCTTTGGCCTCCTGGGCGATCTTGCGGAAATTTTCTTCAAAGGCCCCCTGGGTGTGCTCTGGGGTGTCCAGGGACATATAGGGCACCCACACCCCCAGAAGCTCCCTTTGGGCGCTGGCGGTCTCGGTTTTCACAGAAAGGCTCCTTCCTGCCGTTATGCCGCCCCCCAGGTCCGGCAGGGGCAGCGGCGCTTGCCGGCTTTCCTTGCGCCCGCCCCACAGCCACACCACCCCCACCGAAAGGGCCAGGGCCAGGAACAGCGCCCCATAGCAGCGCAGGCGCAGGTGAAAATGCTTCATAGGCGCTCCCTCCATTGACAAGTGGAATGGATTTGAAGTACAATGGGCGTGAGCCTGGGGCGGCGCTTTTCCCGATTGTACCACAGCCCGCGCCCTTTGTGCAAGCCCATCCGCTTATACTCTATGCGCCGGGGCGGACAAACATACCCCCCGTTTCCCAAGGAAAGGAGCCTTTATGGATTATCGCACCCTGCTTTTAGACGCCGACGGGACTTTGCTGGACTTTGAGACCGACATGAAAAACGCCTTTACTTCCCTTTACGATGCCTTTTTCGCGCCCCAGCGGCCCTATAGCCCCGAAATCCTCGCTTGCTATGACCGCTGCAACGACCGCTGGTGGAAGAGGCTGGAGCGGGGAGAGTGCACAAAGCCCGAGCTTTATGTGGGCCGTTTCCGGGATTTTCTCAAAGAAACCGGCCTTTCCGGGGACCCGGAGGAGATAAACCGGGCGTACTTCTCCCGGCTGGGCCAGGGGGGCGCGCTGCTGCCGGGGGCGCTGGATCTGGTGGAGAAGCTGTCTAAGAAGTTTGAACTCTACATCGTCACAAACGGCAACGCCGCCACCCAGAAGACGCGGCTTCAGAACTCAGGGCTTCTGCGCTATGTGAAGGAGTATTTCGTCTCAGAAGACGCCGGGGCCGCGAAGCCCGACCCCCGGTACTTTGACTACGTGTTCTCCCGCCTGCCCCACGTGGAGCGGGGCACGGCCCTTGTCATCGGGGACTCCCTTTCCTCTGACATACAGGGGGCGGTGAACGCGGGGCTAGATTCCCTCTACTACCACCCGGGCGGGCCCGTCCCCGCCGGGGAGAAGCCGCCCTACACCTACGAGGCCGCAAGCTACGAGGAAATCGGGAGGCTTCTGGGCCTATGACGTACAAGATATTCCTGGTGGAGGACGACCCGGTCATAGCCGGGGCCGTGAAGGCGCATCTCACCATGTGGGGGTACGAGGTGCGGGCGGCCGGGGACTTTAACCGGGTGGCGGAGGAATTTATGGCCTTCGAGCCCCATTTGGTGCTTTTAGACATCGGCCTGCCCCACAAGAGCGGCTACGAGTGGTGCGGGGAAATCCGCAGGCGCTCGAAGGTACCGGTGGTGTTCCTCTCCAGCGCCTCGGACAACATGAACATCATCACCGCCATGAACCTGGGCGGGGACGACTTCATCCCCAAGCCCTTCGACCTGTCGGTGCTCACGGCCAAGGTGCAGGCGGTACTGCGCAGGTCCTACGATTTCGGTCCCAGCGTCAATATCCTCTCCTTCGGCGGGGCAGAGCTGGATTTGGCCGCCGGGTGCCTGAGGGCGGCTGGGGGCAAGTGTGAGCTCACGAAAAACGAGACCCGCATTCTGCAGATGCTCATGGAAAACGGCGGGCACCTTGTGTCCCGCCAGGAGCTCATGGCCCGGTTGTGGGAGAACGAGAGCTTCATCGACGACAACACCCTGACGGTGAACATCTCGCGCCTGCGAAAGAAGCTGGAGGGCGTGGGTCTGCCGGGGCTTCTTGCTACCCGCAAAGGCCTGGGCTACCAGCTGGGGTAAAGGGGGACTGCCTTGTGAAAACCTTCCTCTCTTATATAAAGGAGCGCCGGGGGGTGCTCCTAGCGGCGCTGATACTGGGGGCCGCGGGGGCGGCGCTCTTTACCCTGCACGGTTTGCCTTTGGGGGATCTTTTCTACATTCTGGCGGTGACGGGGATGCTGTGCCTGATTCTCTTCTTCGCCCCGGGCTATGTGCGGTATGCGCGGCGGGTGCGGCGCTATCGGGAACTGAAGGAGGGCCTGCCGGAGCTCTTACCGGCCCAGGCCCGGGCGGATACATTGCCCGAGGCCCTGCTGCTGGAGAGCATAGAAGACCTGTGCCGCCGGCTGCAGGAGCAGGAGACCAATCACGTAAAGCGGCAGGCGGACATGCTTTCTTACTACACCCTGTGGGTGCACCAGGTAAAGACGCCCATGGCCGCCATGCGGCTCATCCTGCAGAGCGGGCCCCAGGCGGACCGGGAGGCCCTGATGCAGGAGCTCTTTAAGATAGAGCGCTATGTGGAGATGGTGCTGGGGTATTTAAGGCTTGAGACCATCACCCAGGACCTGCGGCTGGAGATGTGCCCGGTGCGGCCCATAGCGGCCAGGGCCGCAAAGAAGTTTGCGCCCCAGTTCATCTATAAGAAGCTGACACTCAATTTGGAGGACTTCTCCCTGCAGGTGGTCACGGACGAAAAGTGGCTGCTCTTTGTCATAGAGCAGCTCTTATCGAACGCCGTAAAGTATACAAACACAGGCGGGGTGCGCATCGCGGCCCTTGCGGGGGACGTGCTGCTCATCGAAGACACGGGGGTCGGCATCGGGGCGGAGGACCTGCCCCGGGTGTTCCAGCGGGGCTTCACCGGGCGAAACGGCCGGGAGGAGGGGGCCTCCACGGGCCTGGGGCTGTACCTTGTAAAGCGGGTGCTGGATACCCTTCATACCCCCATCGACATAAAGTCACAGCCCGGGGCGGGCACGCAGGTGCGGCTATTCCTGCACCGGGAGCCCATTGCCCGGGATTAGCCGTTGAAATCCCCCCGGGGTCTGTGGTATAATTGGGATACTGAAATAAGGAAAAGGAGTAAGAGAATGTCCAGTTTTCGCAAAAGATACATTGGCGACCGGGCCTTTTACATGGCGGTCATCGCCCTCATTGTGCCCATGATCGTCCAGCAGGGCATCACCCAGTTCGTGAACCTTCTGGACAACGTCATGGTGGGCCGCCTGGGCACGAACCCCATGTCCGGCGTGGCCATCGTCAACCAGATTATTTTTATCTTCAACCTCACCATCTTCGGGGGGCTCTCCGGGGCGTCCATCTTCGGGGCCCAGTTCTACGGCAAGGGGGACCAGGAGGGCCTGCGCCATTCCTTCCGCTTCCGAATGCTCTTCGGCATAGGGGTCACGGTGCTGGGGCTCTGCATATTCCTGTGCTTTGGGGAGCAGCTTTTCCACCTGTACTTAAACGAGGAGAACTCAAACCCTAATGACATCGCCCTTACCCTGGGCTTTGCCAAGGAGTACATGCTTATCATGCTGTGGGGCCTGCCGCCCTTTATGATCGTGCAGGTCTTTTCCAGCACCCTGAAAGACATGCGGGAGACCTTCTCGCCTATGGTGGCAAGCGTCATTTCCATCCTCATAAACTTAGTGCTCAACTACCTTCTCATCTTTGGCAGCTTCGGCTTTCCGAAAATGGGCGTGCGGGGCGCGGCCCTGGCCACGGTCATCGCCCGGTATATCGAGATGCTCTATCTTGTCATATACGCAGAGCGCCGGAAAAAGAAGTTCATCTTCCTGCAGGGGGCCTTTAAGAGCCTGCGGGTGCCCTGGTCTCTGGTGAAGAAGATAACGGTCACTGGCACGCCCCTCTTGCTCAACGAGACCTTCTGGTCCATGGGCACCGCCATGATAAACATGTGCTACGCCACCCGGGGCCTTACGGCCGTGGCCGCCACCAACATCACCGGCACGGTGAATAACCTCTTTTCCATCGTCCTTATGACTATGGGAAACGCCGTGGGCATCATGGCCGGGCAGCAGCTGGGGGCCGACGAAATAGAGGGGGCCAAGGACACCGTGCGCAAGGTCATGTTCTTCAGCGTGGCAAGCTGCGTGGTGACAGGGGGGCTTTTAGTGCTGTGCGCGCCCTTTATCCCCTATATCTACAACACCGAGGACACGGTGCGGGCCATCGCCACCCAGACGCTCATCATCTGCGGGTGCTTCCAGCCCATCCATGCCTTTGTGAACTGCGCCTACTTCACCATCCGCTCCGGCGGCAAGACCTTCATCACCTTCCTCTTTGACTGCGTGTTCACCTGGGCGGTGTGCCTGCCCATCGCCTTCTGTTTAAGCCGCTTTACGGCGCTTTCGGTGGTGTGGGTGTTCTTCTTCGTGTCCTGCGCGGACCTTCTGAAGGTTGCAATCGGCGGCGCCATGCTGAAGTCCGGCGTGTGGGCCAATAACGTAGTAAAAGACGCGTAAAGTAAAGATGCATAAAAAGGAGTGTCTCAAATGAAGATCGTGCTATTGGGCGAGCCCATGGGCCTGTTTATGGCAAACGAGCCCGGGGCCATCAGCGAAGTGAAGACCTTTACCGCCTCCATCGCCGGGGCCGAGTACAACGTGGCCGTGGGCCTCTCCCGGCTGGGCCACACCCCGGCCTACTGCACCCGCCTGGGGGAGGACCCCATGGGGGAGAAGATTTTGCGGGGGATGAAGGAAAACGGCATCTCCACGGACCTTGTCATGGAGGCCCCGGGGGAGCTTACGGGCTTCATGATGAAAAGCTCTACAGAACAGGGGGACCCGGACATCGCCTATTACAGAAAGGGCTCCGCGGCCTCCAGGATATCGCCCCACGATATCGACACCCTGGACCTTTCCGGCTGCGGGCGCCTGCACGTGACGGGCATTTTCCCGGCGGTGTCGGAAAGCGCCCTGGCCGCCACCCGGCGGCTCATCCGCAGGGCTGTGGCATTGGAGATCCCCTATTCCTTCGACCCCAACCTGCGGCCCCAGCTGTGGGCCGATAAGAAGCAGATGGTGGCTACCCTCAACAGCCTGGCGGAGGACGCGGAGACCGTGCTGCCGGGCATCGGCGAGGGAAAGCAGCTCACCGGGTACGATACTCCGGAGGGCATCGCGGACTTCTACCACGCCATGGGCGTCAAAAACGTGGTGGTGAAGCTGGGGGCCCAGGGGGCCTTCTATTCGGAAAAGGGCGGCAAGAGGGGCGTTTCCCCCGGGTTCCCGGTGGAGAAGATCGTGGACACCGTAGGGGCCGGGGACGGCTTCGCCGCCGGGGTGGTCAGCGCCCTGGCCGAAGGGGAGGACCTGGCGCAGGCGGCCTTCAGGGGCAACGTCATAGGGGCCGTGCAGATCACCCACAAGAGCGACAACGAGGGCCTGCCCACCCGGGAGGAGCTGGGACAGATCATCCTCAAGGGAAAGGCGGGGGCCTGATGATTGGCTATAGAGAGCTCATAGACCGGGCTTCGTCCGCCCGGGAGCGGGCCTACGTGCCCTATTCGAAGTTCGCCGTGGGCGCGGCCCTTCTGTGCGAAGACGGCACGGTTTTTGAAGGGGCGAACATCGAAAACGCCGCCTACCCGGCAACGAACTGCGCCGAGCGCACGGCCTTCTTCCGGGCTGTTATGGAAGGGCATAGAGAGTTTAAGGCCATAGCCGTGGTGGGCGGGCCGGAAGGACAGGCCCCCCACGCCCTGTGCCCCCCCTGCGGGGTGTGCCGGCAGGTCATGCGGGAGTTCTGCGGGGAGGGCTTTGAGATCGTCCTCTTTGACGGAAAAGACACCAAGACATACACCCTGGCCCAGCTGCTGCCATGCTCCTTCGGGCCGGAGAACCTGTGAGAGGGGGAAGGGCTATGGGGAAGCTGGAGCGGCGGGACAAGACAAACTATTACCTGGATTTGGCGGAGATGGTGTCTCAGCGGTGCACCTGCCTGCGGAAGGCCTACGGGGCGGTGATCGTCAAAAACGACGAGGTGATCTCCACGGGCTACGTGGGGGCCCCCCGGGGCAGGCAGAACTGCTCGGACCTGGGGTACTGCCTGCGGGAAAAAATGGGCATCCCCCGGGGGGAGCGGTATGAGTTCTGCCGCAGCGTGCACGCCGAGGCAAACGCCATCCTCTGCGCCTCTCGCCGGGACATGATAGGCGCCACCCTGTACCTAGTGGGCCGCATGGTGGAGAAAGATGAGGAAACCGGCGTCTACCGCCGGGGGGGCTATGTAGAGGGCACGGTGTGCTGCTCTATGTGCAAGCGGCTGGTGATAAACGCGGGCATCACCCAGGTGGTGTGCCGGGACGACGCGGAGCGCTACCGGGTCATCGACGTAAAAGACTGGGTGGAGGACGACGAATCCCTGCGGGGGGTGCTGGGCTATTGAGGGAAAACCGCTATAATGCCCTGGATTCCCTCAGGGGGCTCCTGCTCATCAGCATGGCGCTCTACCACGCCCTGTACGACGTGGTCTACATCAAGGGCATCCCCCTGCCCTGGTACACGGGGCCCGGGGGCTATGTGTGGCAGCAGAGCGTGTGCTGGGGGTTCATCTTCCTTTCGGGGTTCTGCTTCGGGTTCTCCCGGCACCCCTTGCGGCACGGGCTGGTTGTCTCAGGGGCCGGGGCGCTGGTGACCCTCGTCACCTGGGTCACCATGCCCGAGCAGCGCATCCTCTATGGGGTGCTGTTTCTGCTGGGGGCGGCGGGGCTCATACAGTGCGCCGCCTGGCGGGTGTGGAGCCGCCTTAAGCTGCCGCCCTGCCCGGCGCGGCTGGGGCTCGTGCTTTTCGGGGCGCTGTTTTTCCTAACAAGGGGCGTGCCCTACGGCTATCTGGGCTTCGAGGGGATCAGGCTCATGGACCTGCCCTATTGGCTCTACCGGAGCCCCTGGCTTACGCCCCTTGGCCTGCCGGGCCCGGGATTCTGGTCGTCGGACTATTTCCCCTTAGTGCCCTGGCTGTTCCTTTATCTCTGCGGGTATTTCCTGTGGCGGCTCATAGGCAGCGGGCCCCTTATGGAGAAGCTGCGGCCGGGGGTGCGGCCCCTGGCGTTTCTGGGCAGGCACAGCCTGTTTGTGTATCTTCTGCATCAGCCTGTTCTGATGCTGGTGTTTATGATAATCTGAGAAAGGAAGAAGAAAAGTATGTCTATGCTGACAGCAAAAGCCACCGCCGCCCTGCGGGGTGCGGTGGAGGAGGCCATAAAAAAGGCCCAGGCGGCCGGGGAGCTGCCCCAGGCCCCCGCCCCGGACTTCACCCTGGAGGTGCCCGGGGACCGGGCCCACGGGGACTGGGCCTGCAACGCCGCCATGGCCGGCACCCGGGCCTTCAAGACCGCGCCCCGGAAGATCGCCGAGGCCATAAAGAAGAACATCGATTTGACGGACACCTACTTTGAGAGCTGCGAGATCGCCGGGCCGGGCTTTCTCAATTTCACCTACGCCCCCCGCTTTTACGGGGAGGTGCTCCAGGATATCCATCACCTGGGCCCGGGCTATGGCCGCAGCCAGATGGGCGGCGGGCAGCGGGTACTGGTGGAGTTTGTCTCCGCCAACCCCACGGGTCCCATGCACATCGGCAACGCCCGGGGCGGCGTGCTGGGGGACGCCCTGTCTTCCGCCCTGGAGACGGCGGGCTATGAAGTGGAGCGGGAGTTCTACGTAAACGACGCGGGCAACCAGGTCAATAAGTTCGCCTGCTCCCTGGAGGCCCGCTATTTGCAGCTTTATAAGGGCGAAGAGAACGTGCCCTTCCCGGAGGACGGCTACCAGGGGGAGGACATCAAAGAGCACGCGAAGAACTTCGCGGAGAAGTACGGGGACCAATACGTAGAGGCCCCGGAGGAGGAGCGCCGGAAGGCTTTAGTGGACTACGCCCTGCCAAAGAACATCCAGGGCCTGCACGACGACCTGCTGCGCTATAGGGTGGAGTACGACAACTGGTTTAGGGAATCGACATTACACGAAAACGGCGCGGTGGGCCGGGTCATAGAACTCTTAAAGGAAAAGGGCGCCACCTACGAGAAGGAAGGGGCCCTGTGGTTTAAGGGGGAGGAGTACGGCAGCGAGGACTTCGTGCTGGTGCGCTCAAACGGCGTGCCCACCTATGTGGTGCCGGACATCGCCTATCACTACGACAAGCTGGTGACCCGGGGGTTCGATCTGGCCATTGACGTGCTGGGGGCCGACCACCACGGCTACGTGCCCCGGCTCAAGGGCGCCCTGACGGCCCTGGGGGTAGACGCCTCCCGCTTACAGATCGTGCTGATGCAGATGGTGCGGCTGGTGCGGGACGGGGAGATCGTAAAGGCCAGCAAGCGCAGCGGCAAGGCCATCACCCTGGTGACACTGCTGGAGGAGGTGCCTGTGGACGCCGCCCGGTTCCTCTTTAACTCTTACGAGCCCAATACCCGCATCGACTTCGACCTGGATTTGGCCGTGCAGGAGGACAGTCAGAACCCCGTTTACTACGTGCAGTACGCCCACGCCCGGGTGTGCAGCATCTTAAAGAATTTAGCAGCCGACGGCATCACCCCCCGGGAATGCACCCTGGAGGAGCTGGCTCTGCTCACCGCCCCGGAGGAAGTGGAGCTCATACGGCAGCTTTCGGCCTACACGGCAGAGGTAGAGGGCGCGGCCCGGGCCATGGACCCCGCCCGCATCACCCGGTACGTGACAGCGCTGTCCACTTTGTTCCACAAGTTCTACAACGCCTGCCGTGTAAAGGGCGCAGACCCGGCCCTGACGGCGGCAAGGCTCTACCTGTGCACGGCCTTCAAGCAGGTACTGGAAAACGGTCTCAGTCTCTTTAAGGTCACGGCTCCTGAGAGCATGTAAGGCATATGGCCCCAGCCCGCCCCGGCTGGGGCTTTGCCGTTTTTGCGAGTTTATGATTTGTTCATTTGACGGGCCGGGGGGAATTTGGTATAATAATCAGATAGAGCCCAAAACGGATACCTTATGGAAAAAGAAAGGGTTGAGAGACCATTGGCGAATAATTTTCTTACAAAGCTCTTTGGAAACTACAGCAAGCGGGAGCTAAAGCGTATAGAGCCCCTGGTACAGCGGGTGCTGGGGCTGGAGGCCGAATATAAGGCTATGAGCGACAACGAACTCAAAAGCCAGACGGGAAAGCTCAAGGAGCGCCTGAAAAACGGCGAGACCTTAGACGACATCCTGCCCGAGGCCTTTGCCGCCTGCCGGGAGGCCATGGACCGGGTGCTCTCCCTGCGGCTGTTCCCGGTGCAGGTGCAGGGCGGCATTATCCTGCACCAGGGGCGCATAGCGGAGATGAAGACCGGCGAAGGCAAGACCTTCACCCTGGCATTGCCCGCGTACCTCAACGCCCTGACAGGGCAGGGGGTGCACATCGTCACCGTGAACGAGTACCTGGCCAAGTACCAGGGGGAGATGATGGCCCGGGTCTTTAACTTCATGGGGATGAAAGTGGGCCTGGCCCTAAACGGCATGTCCAGCGAGGAAAAGCGCGAGGCTTATAACAGCGACATCACCTACGCGACGAACAACGAACTGGGCTTTGACTACCTGCGGGACAACATGGTCATCTACAAAGAGAACAAGGTGCAGCGGGGCCACCACTACGCCATTGTGGACGAGGTGGACTCCATCCTCATCGACGAGGCCCGCACGCCCCTTATCATCTCCGGCAGCGGCGACAAGGCCGACGATTTGTATGGCCGCGCCAATTCCTTTGCCAAGACCTTAAAGCCCATCCGCGTCAAAGAAACCGACGAGAAGCAGGACAACGACGAGATCTACGACGAGTACGACTATATCATCAACGAGAAGCTGAAGACCTGCTCCCTTACCCGCCGGGGCGTGAAGAAGGCCGAAAGCTACTTTGGCATCGAGAACCTTACAGACCCCGACAACATCCGCATCCAGCACCACGTGAACCAGGCCATCCGGGCCTGGGGCATCATGCACCGGGACCAGGACTACGTGGTGAAGGACGGAGAGGTCATCATCGTGGACGAGTTCACCGGCCGCCTCATGTTCGGCCGCCGGTATAACGAGGGCCTGCATCAGGCCATTGAAGCCAAGGAGGGCGTGGAGGTGGCCCGGGAGAGCAAGACCCTTGCCACCATCACCTTCCAGAACTACTTCCGCCAGTACGAGAAGCTCTCGGGCATGACCGGCACGGCCATGACGGAGCAGGAGGAATTTTCCGAAATCTACCGCCTGGACGTGGTGGAGATCCCCACCAACCGCCCCATGATACGGGAGGACTGCCCGGACGTGGTCTATAAGACCGTGGACGCCAAGTTCAAGGCGGTGATTGACGACATTGTGGCGCACCACGAGAAGGGCCAGCCGGTGCTGGTGGGCACCATCACCATCGAGAAGTCCGAGGCCCTGAGCAGGCTTCTGCGCCAGCGGGGTGTGAAGCACCAAGTGTTAAACGCCAAGTTCCACGAGAAAGAGGCCCAGATCGTGGCCCAGGCCGGGCGCAGGGGGGCCGTGACCATCGCAACGAACATGGCCGGCCGCGGCACGGATATCCTTCTGGGCGGCAACGCGGAGTTCATGGCAAAGGCCGAGATGCGCAAGATGGGCTACGCCGAGGAGCTGCTGGTAGAGGCCACGGCCTACAGCCACACAGAGGACGAGGCCATCTTAGAGGCCCGGGAGACCTTCGCGAAATTAAACCAGAAGTACAAGGAGGAAATCGCCCCGGAGGCCGAGGAGGTAAAGCGGCTGGGGGGGCTCTATATCATCGGCACCGAGCGGCATGAGTCCCGCCGTATCGACAACCAGCTGCGGGGCCGGGCCGGCCGCCAGGGGGACCCGGGCAAGAGCCGGTTCTATATCGCCCTGGAGGACGATTTGATGCGCCTCTTTGGCGGCGAGCGCCTTTCGGCCATGATGGACCGGATGCGCGTGGAGGACGACGTGCCCATAGAGACGGGCATGGTGTCTTCCGCCATAGAGAGCGCCCAGCGCAAGGTAGAGGGCCGAAACTTCGGCATACGCAAGAACGTGCTGCAGTACGACGAGGTCATGAACAGCCAGCGGCAGATCATCTACGGCCAGCGGGACCAGGTCTTAAACGGCGAAGACATGAAGGCCTCTATCTTAAAGATGATAGAGGAAGCTATAGAGGCAAACGTGAAGACCTATCTGCCAGAGGAGACCACCCCGGACGAGTGGGACCTTACGGGCCTGCGAGAGCACTACCAGGGGTGGCTCACGGGTATCACAGACCTGCGCTACACCAAGGAGCAGCTGGAGGACTTAAAGCCCCAGGACGTGGCGCAGGAGCTTAAAGACAAGGCCCTGGCCCTCTATGAGAGGCGGGAGCGGGAGTTTACGCCGCAGGTCATGCGGGAAGTGGAGCGGGTGGTGCTGCTGCGCACGGTGGACCAGGAGTGGATGGACCACATCGACGCCATGGAGCAGCTGCAGGACGGCATACGCCTGCGGGCCTACGCCCAGCACGACCCGGTGGTGGAGTACCGCTTGGAGGGCTTCGAGATGTTCGACAGCATGATAGCCGCCATACGG
>CANRZD010000062.1 GCA_947644325.1 uncultured Clostridia bacterium | reverse complement strand
CCACCGGGTCATCCCGGGCTTCATGATACAGGGCGGCGACCCGGAGGGCACCGGCATGGGCGGCCCCGGCTACTCCATCAAGGGCGAGTTCAAGCGAAACGGCGTGGAGAACGATCTGAAGCACACCGCCGGCGCCCTTTCCATGGCCCGGGCCCAGATGCCCGACAGCGCGGGCTCCCAGTTCTTCATCATGGTGGACGACGCCCCCTATCTGGACGGCCAGTACGCGGCCTTCGGCAAGGTGACAGAGGGCATGGACGCGGCCCTTTCCATCGTCTCGGCCCCCCGGGACCGGGCCGACCGGCCCCATGAGGACCAAGTCATGGTAAAGGTGACCGTGGAGACCTTCGGGGAGGAATACCCCGAGCCCGAGACCCTGTGAGCCTATTTTTCCGCCGCCCCCTTATTGCGACACATCGCACCCCCCGCACGCCTTATAATAGAGGCGGACGGGGGGTGCTGCTTTTTGGTGGTGTACGCGGATGTGTTCGTCATCGTCAACCTGTACATAGATTTCTTCCTGCTGTGGTGCGTGCGGGGGTTCCTGCGGCTGCGGGCCAAGGGCTGGCGGCTGGTGGCGGGCAGCCTCTGCGGGGCCCTGTGCGCTCTTTTGAGCCTGTTGCCCATGCCCGGCTGGGCGTCGCTGCTTTTGGGCGGGGGGGTGGCCTTTGTGACGGCGGCGGGGGCTTTTTCCCCGGTCAAATGGCAGCAGCTTTTACGGGCCTGGCTGTGCCTGTGGCTGTTTTCGTTCCTTTTGGGGGGATTCTTTCTGTTCCTCATCCGCTTCTTTGCCCCGAAGAACATGGCCGTGCTGGGCAGCGCTGTGTACTTTGACCTGTCGCTGCCGCTGCTGTTTTTCTTCACGTGCCTGGCCTACGGGGTCTTCTGGGTGTTCGGGCGGCTGTTCCCACGGGAGGCCTCTCCCCTGCGCCTGTGCCCCCTGCAGGTGGAGAACCGGGGCGTTACCGTCTCCCTTACCGCCCGGGCCGACACGGGCAACGACCTGCGGGAGCCCTTCTCCGGCCTGCCGGTCATCGTCTGCGAGGCCCAGGCCCTGGGGAAGGCCGCCCCAGACGCCGCCCTGGATTTTCTCCTGACCGGCACCGTGCCGCCCCAGCCCGCCCAGAAGCTGCGGCTCATCCCCTTCTCCACCCTGGGCGCCGAGGGCCTGCTGCCCGCCTTCCGGGCCGACAAGGTCACCCTGGGCAAAGAGCAGAAGCCCCTTGCCTGCTACCTGGCCCTGTGCCCCCGGCCCCTGTCCTCGGGCCAGTTCACGGCCCTTTTTAACCCGCACGCTTTCGAAGAATTTTAACAAACGGGAGGTCCTGCCCTATGCTGCAAAAAATCTTATCGCTCCTTCGCCGCTGGTTTCCCCAGCCCCTGCACTACATAAACGGCCCCGACACCCTGCCCCCGCCCCTGACAAAGGCCCAGGAGGCCCAGGTGCTGGAGCGGGTGCGGGCCGGGGTGCCCGGGGCCCGGGAGCCCCTCATCACCCACAACCTGCGGCTGGTGGTGTACCTTGCCAAAAAATTCGAGAGCCCCGGGGCCGGGGTGGAGGACCTGATCTCCATCGGCACCATCGGGCTCATCAAGGCGGTGAACACCTTCCGGGTGGAAAAGAACATCAAGCTGGCCACCTACGCCTCCCGGTGCATCGAAAACGAGATCCTCATGTACCTGCGCAAGAGCTCGCAGCTGCGAAACGAGATCTCCATCGACGACCCCCTGAACGTGGACTGGGACGGAAACGAGCTTCTGCTCTCAGACCTATTGGGCAGCGACCCGGACGCGGTGAACCGGGGCGTGGAGCAGGAGGCCGAGCGGGAGCTGCTGCGGGAGGCCGTGGGGAGGCTGCCCCAGCGGGAGAAGACCATCATGCAGCTGCGCTTCGGCCTGGACAGTAAAAAGGAGCACACCCAGAAGGAGGTGGCAGACCAGCTGGGCATTTCCCAGTCCTACATCTCACGGCTCGAAAAGCGCATCATCACCCGGCTGCGGCGGGACCTGGAGAAGGCGGGGTAAAAAAAGTCCCCGGCCTGGGGAGGCCGGGGACCGGGGGCTGATTATGAAGGGGGGAATCAGCCCCGCTTCTTGAAAGCAAAGAGAGACTGCAAAAGAGACTGGGGGCGGTTCAAAACGCCTACATCCTCCTGCAGGTAGGCCACGGGCTGAAGGCCGGACTGGACCACCAGGCGGCTTGGGCTGCGGCGCAGCATGGGGAATTCGCCGCGGGGAACGCTCACGGAGCTCTCTACGAAGTTATACATAACCAAACCATCCTTTCCTTATCAAATACAGTTTCCGGGGGCGGTGCACGCCTTCCCGTTTCTTTGCCCATATTATAGCACATGCTTGCAAGATTTTCAACATCTTTGTGCGACTTTTACAAAATAATTTTTTCAACATAGGAAAATTCATTTTTTCCCTTCCCTTTCTTTCCCAAAGGGAAAAGGCGTGGTTTCGGTGCAGACCACGCCTTTGAAAGTTGCAGATTTCCTATCGCTTTACCAGCGCAATAGGGCAAAACTCAGCCCTTTGCCCGCTCTCTTGCTACCGCGTCCAGCACCTGGTGGGCGGCCTCCTCCTTGGTCATTTTGGGCAGGGGCTCGGCCCCCTCCCGGGTGATGAGTGTCAGCACGTTGGTCTCCCCGCCGAAGCCCGCGCCCTCTTCCCGCAGGCTGTTGGCGCATATCATGTCGAGCCCTTTTTTCAGAAGCTTTGCCCGGCTGTTTTCCAAAAGGTTCTCCGTCTCCATGCTGAACCCGCACAAAAACTGCCCCTCCCGGCGGTTTTGCCCCAGCCAGCCCAGAATGTCGTCGGTGCGGGCAAGCTCCAGGGACAGGGGCCCGCCGCCCTTTTTCATCTTCTCCCCGTGAAACTGGGCGGGCCGGTAGTCGGCCACCGCCGCCGTTTTGATGATGACATCCTGTTCAGCCGCCCGGGCCTTTACGGCCTCGAACATGTCAAGGGCGCTTACTACGGGCACCGTTTCCACATAGGCCGGGGGCGTCAGCGCCGTGGGCCCCGAGATGAGCGTGACCCGCGCCCCCCTTGCCGCCGCCGCCCGGGCCACCTCGTAGCCCATCTTCCCGGTAGAGTGGTTCGACAAAAACCGCACCGGGTCCAGGGCCTCCCGGGTGGGGCCCGCCGTCACCAGCACCTTAAGCCCTCTCAGGTCCTTTTCATACCGGGCCGCATGGTCCACGGCCTCCAGCAAGGCCTCGGGCTCGGGCATTTTCCCCTTGCCCACGGCGCCGCAGGCCAGGCGCCCGCTGGCGGGCTCGATGACCTCCCAGCCGTACCGGCGCAGGGTGGCTAAATTATCTTGGGTCACGGGGTTTTCATACATACGGGTGTTCATGGCCGGGGCGATGAGCTTGGGGCAGTTGCAGGCCAGAATGGTGGTGGAGAGCATGTCATCCGCGATGCCGTGGGCCGCCTTGGCGATGATATTGGCCGTGGCCGGGGCCACAATGAGCACATCGGCCTTGTCCGCCAGGGCTACGTGCTCCACATGGCTCTGGAAATTCCGGTCAAAGGTGTCCACCATGGCCCGGTTGTGTGTCAGGGACTCGAAGGTGTGGGGGCCGATGAACTCTGTGGCGTTCTTCGTCAGCACCACCTCCACGTTATACCCCCGCTGGGTGAGCTTCGAGCACAGGGCCGCCGCCTTGTAGCAGGCTATGCCCCCCGTCACCCCTACGACCACCGTTTTCTTCTCCATTTCCAGAGCCTCCTTTATTTTATTCGTTGAGCCAGATATACGTCCGGCCCTGTATCTTTTCCGCGCACTGTTCCGGGGTGGTAAGGCCGTTTACGTAGTATTCGTCCAGTATTTCGCCTGCCTCCACGCTGTAGAGCTTCCGGTTTATCAGCTCCCCGGAAAGGAAGCCCTCCATGGCGGCGAGCACGCTCTGGCCGTCTATCTCTCTTCCGTTCTTCCCCACCAGGCTCTCAAAGGGGCCGTTTGAGACCTCCCCGCTCTCCTCCGCCAGCAGGGCGAAGTTCTTTTTGTTCAGGGGGGCGTTGGCCGAATAGGGCATGGCGAAGACCCTGTCGTTCTGCAGAATGGTGGACTCCCGTTCCCGCAGGCAGTAGGAGATGAACTTCCAGGCAAGGTCCGGGTTCTTCATGCTGGAGGGGATCGCGAAGTCGTCAAGGGAGCTCACGGCCAGGCGGCCCAGGGTGTCCGTCACCGGGTAGGGGCCCGCCAGGTACTCCATGTTAAGGCCGACGTCCGTCAGTGCGCTCATGTTCATGTTGGCCACGCAGGCAAGGCCCACCCGGCCGTTTAACACGTACTGCCGGGAAAAATCATTCTCCCCGCCTGCCGCCGCCCCGGGCTCCTCCCCGGTGGCCCGGCAGCGCAGCAGCTCGTTGACAAGGTAGGCCGTCTGGGCGTACAGGTTGGCCGTCCTGTCAAGGTCCGGCTCCGCGTCGTCTATCTGGGCGGTGCGCTCCAGGAACTGGACGAACTCCGGGGCGTCAAAGCTTGACGTGCGGGCGTCCATGTCCATATACACGAACTTCTCATCGCCAAAGAGGAAATCCTTCCCCTGCTCCCCGAAGAAGAGCTTGATCTCCGGGTCTATGGCCCGGGCCTTTTCGTACCATTCCAGCAGCAGGCCGCTGTTTAGGGACGTGATGCTTTCCGGGTCCACATCGATGCTCTGCAGCGCCGCCCGGTTCAGGTACATGCAGTCAAAGTAGAAGGAGAAGGGCATGGAGGTCAGCTTCCCGTCCACCTCTACGGCCTTCAGCACGTTCTCAAAGTAGTCGTTCGGGTCAATCGTCTCGTCCTGCTGCCAGTAGGGCCACAGGTCCAAGAGCACGCCGCTGCGGGAGATGTCGTACAGGTTCAGGCTGCCCGGCGGGGAGTACAGGATGTAGTCGGCCTCGCCGCTCAAAAGCTCCGCCCGCACCCGGCTGCAGTAGCTGTCCCGGCTCTGCTCCACGTTGGTGACAGCGCCCAGGTTGTTTTCAGCGTATTCGATGCGGATGGTCACGCCGGGGTTCAGGTCCATGAACTCCTCCGCCATGACCTCCAGCTGGGAGGGGTCCATAATGCGCCCCCAGGCGGAGATGGTCAGCTCCCCCGCGGAGGCGCCGTCCCCCTCCGGCACAGGGGCCGCCGTGGGCTCCGGCCCGCTTTCCGGCTCCGATTCCGGGGGGCTCTCAGAGGAAGGCGCAGCGGCGCTGCTCTTTTCCGTCAGCTCGTCGAACTTCTCGTCCTCTCCGCTTCTTCCGCACCCGGCGCACAGGGCTATGAGCAGCACAGCCAGCAGGAAGGACAGCGCTTTCTTGGTTTTCATAGTTATATCCTCCTTTTGGCTTATTCCTTTAAGTAAATATCCGCCCGGTCCTGCATCTGTTTGGCGCATTCCTCGGCGGAGAGCAGGTGCTTTTCATAGTATTCCTGCATGATGGGCGTCACAACGATCTCCACGTTGCCCATGCCCGTGTTGGAGCGGTTCACGTCCTCCAGCAGCTTTACGAGCTTCTCCTCTGTTTCCGTGCCCTCCCCGCTGAAGGTGCCGTACAGCTTGGCGTAGGTAGACAGGCACTCCCGGTTCACAGGCAGCTGCCCATTGGTCACGTCCACGCCGTCGTCGCTTACCGGGCTGAACTTCTGGGGGTCCTCCGGCAGGGAGATGCAGAATTTCAAGAACTCCCAGGCAAGCTCCGGCTGGGTGCAGCTTTTCGGTATGCTCAGGGTGCCCCCCGCATTATAGACCACATTGCCTTTTGTGGACACCAGCACCAGCGGCCCCACAAGGCCCTCCGGGGCCTGGTCCATGGTGCAACTCTCGTTGTAGAAATCCAGGTTCAGGGGCCTGTAAAAAGTCAAGTTCTGGCAGTTCCCGTTTCTCACAGCCTCCGCAAAGGCGGGCACCCCATAGCCCTGGCTCATGTCGGGCTCCCGGGGGGTGAAGACCTCCTGGGTCTTTTCCAGCAGGGAGATAAACTCCGGGCTGTCAAGGCTTGCGGAGTGGCCCGCAAGGTCAATGTATTCCTGCCACTCCACGCTGAAGATATGCAGCCGGGTGTTGGTGCCGTTTCCGGCAAAGTCCAGGCTGGCGCCCTCCTCGATGAGTCCTTTGGCTTTCCCGTCCTCATACATCTGCAGAAGGTCCTCGTAGGTGATGCGGTCCAAGGGCTCGAAGGTGCGCTCCAGGCCTTCGACGAGGGCCTTATTCAGATACACCGACGAGATAACAAAGGATGTGGGCAGGGAGTATAGGTGCCCGTCAAAGGCCACGGCGTCAAAGATGTTTTTGAAATAGTCGTCCATCTTAAAGTCCGGGTCCGCCTCCATAAACTCAAAGAGGTCGTAGAACAGCCCGGATTCCGCAAATTTCGTGGGGTCCAGCACGCTGTCGTTGACGATGTAGTCGGCCTCGCCCCCCATGAGCTCCGTGGCCAGCCGCTGGCGGAACTTGTCCTCCGCCTCTGTGACTGCTTCTATCCCTTCGGCCGTAATGCTGATGTCCTCCGCCGCCTCCATCTTCACCTTCATGCCCTCATGGGTCTTGTTGAAGGCGTTCACGTACAGCCGCTCGCCGGAGTACTCGCTGTCGTAAAAGGTCATCAGGGTGACTTCCCCGGCGGGCTCCCCGCTCAGGTCCGGCACGGTTTCCTCCGCCTGAGATTCCTGTGGCGCCGAGCTCTTTGCCGTCAGCTCGTCGAACTTCTCGTCCTCTCCGCTTCTCCCGCACCCGGCGCACAGGGCCAAGAGCAGAACAGCCAGCAGCAAGGACAGCGCTTTCTTGGTTTTCATAGGTCTTATCCTCCTTCAAAATGGTTTCGGCATTGCCTGCCGTTACTATATAGACGGAGGAGGAGACCGTTTGGTTAGGCGTTTTTGAAAAAAATTTCAAAAAATTTTTTCCGGCTACTGCCGGTACATTTTGGCAAGGCCCCCTTCGCTTGTCTCCCGGTACTTGCTGAAGAGGTCGCGGCCTGTCTCGTACATGGTCTTTACCACCACGTCGAAGGAGATCTTCCGGGTGTAGGTGAGGAAGTTTGCCAGACTCAGGGCGTTGATGGCCCGCATGGCGGCCACGGCGTTGCGCTCGATGCAGGGAATCTGCACCAGTCCCCCGATGGGGTCGCAGGTAAGGCCCAGGTGGTGCTCCATGGCCACCTCCGCGGCGTACTCGATCTGGTCCAGGTCCATGTGGTGCACCTCCGCCAGGGCGGCCGCCGCCATCGAGCAGGCGCTGCCGATCTCCGCCTGGCAGCCGCACTCGGCCCCGCTGATGGAGGCGTTGGTCTTTATGACGTTGCCGATGATGCCGGCGGCGGCCAGGCCCTTTAGCATGGCCCGGTCAGAGAAGCCCATCTCCTCCTGCTTATAGACCATCACAGCGGGCAGCACCCCGCAGGCCCCGCAGGTGGGCGCGGTGACGATGGTGCCGCCCCCGGCGTTCTCCTCGCTGACGGCAAAGGCGTAAGAGCAGACCTTCCGGTTCTCCCGGGTCTGGCGGCTCTCGTCCATGTGCCGCTGGCGGTTGAGGTACATGGCCTTGCGCTGTACGCCCAGGCCGCCCCCCAGCTCCCCTTCCCGGCGGATGCCCCGGTACACGGCCTCCTTCATGACCTCCCATACCTCCGACAGGTAGTCCCAGATTTTCGCCCCCTCGCACTCCTCCACATACTGCCACAGGAACATGTCCTTTTCCCGGCAGTAGTCCTTGATGCCCGCGAAGCTGTTTAAGGGGTACACATGGGGCGGGTCCGCCGAGGGCTGGCCCTCCAGGGTGATCTTCCCCCCGCCCACGCTCAGCACCCGCCACTTCCCCAGAAGCTCATCCTTCTGGTAGGCCCGCAGCTCCATGGTGTTGGGGTGGGGCAGGTCTGTTTCCTCCTTGTCAAAAAGCACCTGGGACGGCAGCGGGGCCAGGGCCTCTATGACAGCCGTATCCGTCAGGTGGCCCTTGCCGGTCTTGGCAAGGGAGCCGTATAAAGTGACCTCAAAGCGCTCCGCCTGGGGGAACGCCTCCTTAAAGCGCTGGGCCGCAAAGCTGGGCCCCATGGTGTGGGAGCTGGAGGGCCCCCGGCCGATCCTGTACAGTTCGCGCAGGGATTCCATAAAATACCTCTCAATTCTTCAGGCTCTGCAGGGGGGCCGGGATGCGCCCGCCCCGCTGGATAAATTCCCGGGGGGAAGCTTTATTCACGGCCATGATGGGCCCCATGCCCAGAAGCCCCCCGAAGTCCAGCTCCTCCCCGGCCTTCTTGCCCACGGCGGGTATCACCCGCACCGCCGTTGTTTTGGAGTTCACCATGCCGATGGCCGCTTCGTCGGCGATGATGCCGGAGATGACCTCCGGGGTGGTGTCCCCGGGGATGCAGATCATGTCTAACCCCACCGAGCACACGGCGGTCATGGCCTCCAGCTTCTGCAGGGTCAGGCAGCCGCTGCGGGCGGCTTCTATCATGCCCGCGTCCTCGGTGACCGGGATGAACGCCCCCGAAAGCCCCCCCACGCTGGAGGACGCCATGACGCCGCCCTTTTTCACTGCGTCGTTTAATAAGGCCAAAGCCGCCGTGGTGCCGTGGGCCCCGCACTGCTCCAGGCCCATGCCCTCTAAGATATAGGCCACGCTGTCCCCGATGGCCGGAGTGGGGGCCAAAGACAGGTCAACGATGCCAAAGGGCACGCACAGCCTGCGGGAGGCCTCCCTGGCCACCAGCTGGCCCATGCGGGTTATTTTGAAGGCCGTGCGCTTGATGAGCTCGGCGATCTGGGTCAGGTCCTTGCCCGCCCCCTCCTTCTTGATGACCGCCCGCACCACGCCGGGGCCCGACACCCCCACGTTGATGACACAGTCCGGCTCGCCGGGCCCGTGGAAGGCCCCGGCCATAAAGGGGTTGTCCTCCGGGGCGTTGCAGAAGACCACCAGCTTCGCCGCGCCAATGCACTCCCGGTCCGCGGTGCGCTCTGCGGTCTCTTTTACCACCCGGCCCATTTTCTTCACGGCGTCCATGTTGATGCCCGCCTTGGTGCTGCCCACGTTTACGGAGGAGCACACCAGCTCCGTCTCCGACAATGCCTCGGGAATGCTCTCTATAAGGGCGTAGTCCCCGGGGCCGAAGCCCTTGTGCACCAGGGCCGAATAGCCGCCGATGAAGTTTACGCCCACGTTCCGGGCGGCCTTGTCTAAAGCCTTGGCAAAGCGCACCGGCGACATAGCGGGGCAGGCCCCCGCCACCATGGCGATAGGCGTCACGGAAATGCGCTTATTGATAATGGGGATGCCGTACTGGCGGCTGATGTCCTCCCCGGTCTTCACCAGGTTTTCGGCGTAGCGGCATATCTTGTCGTAGATGGCCCCGGCGGCCTTTTCCCCGTCGGGGTTGATGCAGTCCAAAAGCGAGATGCCCATGGTGATGGTGCGCACGTCCAGGTCCTCGTTGTCGATCATGTTGATGGTTTCTAAGATCTCACTGGTGTTCATCGGCCGTCCCCCCTCAGATCTTGTGCATGGAGTTGAAGATGTCCTCGTGCATCACGTGGATTTTAAGGTCCATCTTTTCCCCCAGCTCGTCCAGGATGTCCCCCAGGTCCGCCACCCGCACCGTGGCACGGGTGATATCTACCAGCATCACCATCACAAAGAGCTCCTGCAGGATGGACTGGGTCACCTCCAGCACGTTCACGTCCTTTTCGGCGCACAGGGCGGTGACCTTGGCCAATATGCCCACCATGTCCTTTCCTATGACCGTAATGACGGCCTTCTCTGTCTTTTCCATGTTCCTCTCTTCCTTTCCTGTTTTCTGCCATTATAGCACGCCGGGCACAGACAGTCAAACAGAATAAAGCAGCTTGCTTCCCGGGGCCCTTTGGGGTATAATCAGGGTAGAATCAAAAAAGAGAAGGAGGCTTCCCTTATGCAGCGCGTTTTTATTATCGTCCTGGATTCCCTTGGCATCGGCGCCATGCCCGACGCCCCCGCCTACGGCGACGCCGGGGCCAACACCCTTCTGCACATCCACGAGGCCGCCGGGCCCCTTTCCATCCCGAACCTGCTGGGATTGGGCGTGGGCGAGATATGCCCCCTGCCCCATAGGCCCGAAAAGTACGCCGGCCGCGTCACCCGCATGCTGGAAAAGAGCGCCGGCAAGGACACCATGACCGGCCACTGGGAGATGATGGGCGTGCACACCACCTCCCCCTTCCGTACTTTTACCGAGACGGGCTTCCCGGAGGAGCTACTTCTGGAACTCTCCCGGCGCACGGGCCGGGGCGTCATCGGCAACAAGGCCGCCAGCGGCACGGCCATTTTAGAGGAGCTGGGCCCCCGGCAGCTGGAGACCGGCGAGCTCATCGTGTACACCTCGGCGGATTCGGTCCTGCAGATATGCGGCAGCGAGGAGGCCATGGGCCTGACTGAACTCTACCGCTGCTGCGAAATTGCCCGTGAGCTGACCCTCCGGGAGCCCTGGAAGGTGGGGCGGGTCATTGCCCGGCCCTACGTGGGCGGCCCCGGGACTTTTAAGCGCACCCACAACCGCCGGGACTACGCCGTGCCGCCCCCGGGCCCAACTGTCCTGGACGCCCTGAAGGACAAGGGCCTGGACGTCATAGGCGTGGGCAAAATAAGCGACATCTTCGCCGGGCAGGGGCTCACAGAGTCCTATCACTCCGAGAGCAGCGTCCACGGCATGGAGCAGACCATAGAGCTTGCAAAGCGGGACTTTCACGGCCTGTGCTTTGTAAATCTTGTGGACTTCGACGCCCTGTGGGGCCACCGCCGGGACCCGGCGGGGTACGCCGGGGAGCTCGCCCGGTTCGATGAAAGGCTGGGGCGGCTGCTGCCCCTTCTGGGCCCCGGGGACAAGCTCTTTCTCACCGCCGACCACGGCAACGACCCCACCCACACCGGCACCGACCACACCCGGGAGATGGCGCCGCTCCTAGCCTTCACCCCGGGGCAGGCCCCCGCAAGGCTCCCGGACCGCCCTGCCTTCGCGGACCTGGGCGCCACTGTGTGCGGTCTTTTCTCCGTGCCCCTGCCGGAAAACTGCATCGGCGAGCCCATAGAGGGGATATAGGGGCTAGTCCCGCTGGAACTCCGTCATGTTCACCCAGTAGCGCATGGGCATGTTGCCCCGGCGCAGCTTCAGATTCACGCGGCCCTCTACCGCCGCGGCGTCATAATAGGCGCGCCACAGGGCCCGGAAGCGCTCATCCTCCGGGGTGCGCGGGGGGAACTGGATGCTGCCGGCCTCAAAGAACTCCCGCCGCCCGCCCCGCTCGTGGAGGAAGCCCATCTGGTGGGTCTTCTCAAAGATCATGAAGTTCTCGGTGTTGAAGCGCTCGCAGAAGTGCCCGGCGATAAGGGGCAGCACCGTGTTGTTGGGGGTGATGACCGAGCCCAGAAACTCCCCGTAGTCTGTAAAGCGCAAAAACTCCACGTGGTAGTGAGCCTCGTTTTTGAGATATAGCAGCGCCTTGTTCACAAGGCTCACGTCGTTGTTCGTTGATAGCCCCGTGACCTTCGCCCCTACTTTATACCCCAAAAGGATGAAGCGCAGAAGCCGCATCTCCTTTTCCTCCATGCAGGTGAGAAAGCCCCGGCGCACCATGTCCCAGGCTTCCCCTGATACGCGCTCTTTGATGGAGCGCTCAATCCTTGCGGCAAGCTTTAGGTCGGTTTCGATGTCCTCCGGGGGGAAAAGGGTCTCCTGGGGCTCGTCCCAGGCGGCAATGCCCGCAGGCAGGGCCTTATCGAAAAAGCTGTGGGCCACGCAGCACAAAAACCCCGGGAAGCTGCCGTCATAGCGGTAAATAGCGTTTCCTCCGCGCATGTTCCCCCTCCTTTCTGGTTTCTGGGCTATATCTGCCCTGTGAGGCTCTGGACCTTGTCCCGGGTGGTGGGGGAAAAAAGGGACAGCTGCTCCGGGGCCCCCAGGGCGGCGTCCTGAGAGAAGCCCCGCTCGCTGATGGCCCCGGCAATGACCTGGGGATTGTCCATGGGCAGGGGGGAGATGCTCTTGCCCTTACAGGTGATGAAGTACCGGGCCCGCTTGAGCACCACCCCCAGCTTTTTAAGGCCCTCGAAGTCCAGCTGGGCATAGCGCCGGGCCGACCGTATACGCATGGCGCTTTTCACCCCGATGCCCGGCACCCGCAGCAGCATCTCGTAGGGGGCCCGGTTTACTTCCAGGGGGAAGCACTCCATATGGTTCACGGCCCAGTTGCACTTGGGGTCCAGTAAGGGGTTAAAGTCCGGGTGCTCGTCGTCTAAAATTTCCCGGGCCGCAAAGCCGTAGAAGCGCAGAAGCCAGTCCGCCTGGTAGAGCCGGTGCTCCCGCAGAAGGGGCGGGGGCGTGGTGCGGGCGGGCAGGCTGCTGTGCTCCACCACGGGCATGTAGGCAGAGAAAAACACCCGCTTTAAGCTGTATTTCTTATAAAGCCCCTCCGTCAGGTTCAAGATCTGCCAGTCGCTCTCGGGCGTGGCCCCGATGATCATTTGGGTGGACTGCCCCGCCGGCACGAACCGGGGAGCGCTTTTATAGCGCACCATATCGGTGCTGTTTTCCCTTATGCCGTCCCGTATCTGCCCCATGGGCGCTAAGATCTTCTCCTTGCTCTTCTGGGGGGCCAAGAGCTTTAAGCTCTTCTGGGAGGGCAGCTCGATGTTCACGCTCATGCGGTCGGCGTAAAAGCCCAGCTTCTCCGTCAGGGCCGGGTCCGCCCCGGGGATGGCCTTCACGTGCACATAGCCCCAGAATTTCTCCTTTTCCCGCAGCTGGCGCAGGGTCTTCAGCATCAGTTCGCAGGTGTAGTCGGGGTTTTTCACCACGGCAGAGCTCAAAAACAGCCCCTCTATATAGTTGCGCCGGTAGAACTGGATGGTCAACTCCGCTAAT
>CANRZD010000061.1 GCA_947644325.1 uncultured Clostridia bacterium | reverse complement strand
GGCGCCGCTGCCAAGGCCCGTCAGGGCCTCGCTGGGCAGGGTCACGTCCGCCACGGGGGTGGTGATGGTCAGGTCGGCCTTGTTGTCGCCCACGCCCTTCACGGCGCTGGCGGGCAGGGTCACGTTGGCCTCGGTCACGTCCTCGTCGGTCTCCACCTTCACGGTCACCTCACTGGTGCCCGGGTTCTTCGCCGCTTCTACCAGCCCGCTGCCCTGGCTGCTGCTCACCGTGGCGTTAGCCGTGCTGCCGCTCACCGTGGTGCTGGGCGCCACCTCGGGGGTGGCGGGGGGGGTGGGGGTGTCGGGGGTGCTGGGGGGGGGGGGTGGGGGGGCGCACTACCGGGGTGGTGGTGCCGCCCTTTTCGTAGCCACAGTTTTCACATGTATTGCCTTCTGCGGCATAGGTATGCTCAGCTTCTTGTACCTTCTGGCCGCAAACAGTACACTCTTTCCAGTGCTTAGTTGTGTCATTTTTCCAGCCACTCAGTGTATGGGCAGCCTCGCCATATTTCTTAGGATCCCCGGCAATAGGACAATCCTCATCTGTGCACACATGCCAGTGGTTTGTCTCATCTTTCTCCCATGTGTTGTCACCAGTGTGCTTATGTGCCCCAGTAGCCGTAATAATTACTTCGCACTTGCCATCAGTAACAGCGTATGAAGTATTTGTGTCAAGAGTAGCTGTAAAGGTATAAGTCTTCGCTTCTCCACCTACTGCTACAGGGTCTAAAGTAGCAGTAGCCTTTTTAGTAGTTGCATCATATGTAAGTTTACCTTCGTCTAATGCAGGGGAGCAAGTCACCTTAACTGTAGCATCAGCCGGTGCATTTGATACTGTCAGTTCTACTGTGTAACCTTTAATCGGGTCACTATCGTTATCACCTGGAATTTCCGCAGGCTCACCCGCAGACAGGCCCAAAGTAACAGGAATCTTGTTTACGGTGACAGTTACTTTCGGAGTACCTTTTGTTGTATAGTTAGCTGTGTCAGTTCCTTCAATCGTAATCTCAGCAGTACCAGGCTTAACACCTGTTACTACGCCAGTAGAAGCATTAACAGTAGCAACATCTGTATTTGCACTTGAAAATTTAAGGGCATCACCTGTAATGCTATTCGTAGCTTTGATTGTAACAGTCTTGCCAACGTCAACAGAAGCGGTGGCAGAGGTTACAGTAATCTCGCGCTCGGCTTTTGTGATTGTGCCAGTAGTTACAATTTCACATACACTATCACTTTTATATGTGACAGTAGGAGTATCGGCTGTAGTCTCGGGAGTATCAGGATTCTTTTCAGGCTGTGTAAAAGTATAAGTTTTCAATGCTTCGGCATTGAGAGTAACCGTAATAGTCACGTTGTTTGGGGTAGTGTTCACATTTGCATCAGCGTAGCTACCGGAAATCGTATAGCCTGCTTTATCAGCATCTTCGTCAGCTTTCCCTGTAAGTTTCACCAAAGGTGCATCTTCAGTCGCACCAGTGAGAGTAACGTCAACGCCAGCGGGCAAATCAGTTTTGCCGTCATATGTTTTTGTAATGTTTGTGTCTTTAAGGGCACAAGTCAATACAACAGGGCCAGTAGGCTCAGTGGGCGTGGTGCCGGTTTCGCCGTCACCCTCCGCCGCCAACGCCGTCACCGGCAGCACTGTGACTGCCATGCAGACGCACAGCAGAAGGGCTAAGATCTTTCGTTTCAGCATAAAAACTCTCCTCCTATTAGGATAAAATAAAAAGTGCGCAGCCGAGGCCACGCACGAAAAACGCATGGCTCGATTGCTGCGACGCAAGTTTTCAACATAGCACAAGTATGTAAAAAGAAGCCTGCGTTTTTACCGAAAACAGGGTAAAAACACATACTTGTGCCCGTTAAAAGCTATTCACTTGCGTCGCAATCTAATCATATCATACTTTCTCTCCATTTTCAAGGAGAATTTCTCAAAAAGCCCCGCATATTTTTCTCAAAAAGCCCCCTGGCAGCGCAGGGGGCCTTGCAGTGGTTATTCCGGCAGACGGGCCTTTGCTTCGCCCCACCCGCCTAGGTCGCGGCCGTCCAGGGTGGCGTACCGGGCGTCCCCGGCGGTGACGATGGGCGCGGCCTGCAGCAGCCGCGGGTGGAAGGGCCCGGGCCCTTTGGCGAAGGCCTCCTCCACCATCACGTTGCACACCCTGCACAGGAACAGGTCGCTGCCCTGGGCCAGGTGGCGCTCCTCCAGCACCTTCAGTTCAAAGCTCACCGGGCTCTCCACGATGGTGGGCACACGCAGCACCTGGCCGGGCTCTACAGTGGGCAGGCGGTCCATTTTGTGGGGGTCCTCCCGGCCGTTCACAGTGCCGTAGTAGTCTGCAAGGGGCAAGAGCTCCTGGTTTACCAGGTTGGCCGAGAACACGCCCTGCTTTCGTATCAGGTCCTTTGTGAGCTTTTCTTCGCCGATGCAGGCCATGAAGCCCAAACACTCCTCCTCCCCGTCCAGAATGCTGCAGTAGCTGGCCCAGCAGAACAGCCCGAAATGGGGCCTGCCGTCCTCCTGGTAGTTCCCGTACAAAAAGAGCGCCTGGGGGCAGAAATCATTGCCCAGCTTCCCTCTTATCTTTGCCATCCGTTTCTCCTCCGTCTCCTGATTTTTTTCTCAGCTGCGCCTCCCAGTCCGTCAAATTCCCCAGTATTTTGTCCAGCAGCCCGTCCAAGAGAAAAGCATCCTCTTGGGTGAGCCCCCGGTAAAAGACCCGGTTCATCTCCTGCGAGACCTGCTCGTAAGGGCCCCAGAGCCCCCGGGCCTTCTCTGTCAGGGTGACTACCACCTGCCGCCGGTCCTTAGGGCCGGTCTCCCGGGTGACCAGCCCCTGGTCCTCCATGCGCGCCAGCATGGCCGTAAGGGTGTTTTTGGCAAGGCCGGTCTTCTGCACCAGCCGGCGTATGGGCACCCCGTCATCCTGCCAGAGGACGTACAGAATGTGCCCCTGGGCCCCGTTAAAGGCCTCGATGCCGCAGCCGTCCAGCATCCGCTGGAACACCCGCCCCTGCACCTGTTTGATCTGCGTGATAAGGAATCCCGTCCTGGTCTCCATGCACAGCCTCCTTGTATATAGTACTATATAGAACTAATTCTGTCAAGTGCTTTTTTCCTTTTTTAAGTATAGTCCATGGGCGGCCCCTTGTCCAGGGGCGGGCAGCCCCCGCAAAAAAGGACACTGTGCAGCCTCAAAAGAGATCGCACAGTGTCCTACATAAAATACTTCCCTCTGCGTACAGAGCCCTTGGGCCCGCACCGCTTATTGATATTTCTAACTCAGAAAGCCTTACTCCTTCAGCCGGAACTTCGCCACCAGGTCCCGCAAAAGGGCGGCCTGGCCGGACAGCTCCTCACTGGCGGCGGCGCTCTTCTGGGCGTTGTCCACGTTGTTCTCCACCACGCTGGAGATCTGGTCGATGCCCTGGGCGATCTCCGCGGCGTCCCCGGCCTGACGGCCGGTGTTTTCGGCAATGGCCTGCACCAGCCCGCTGACCTTATCGGCCCTTTCCACCACGGCCAACATGGAGTCGGAGGTCTGCCGGGCGGCCAGGGCGCCCTCCTCCATGGAATCCACGGTCTCCCCCAGCAGCACGGTGGTCTCCCGGGCGGCGGCGGCGGACTTGCTGGCCAGGGCCCGCACCTCGTCGGCCACCACGGCAAAGCCCTTGCCCGCCGTACCGGCCCGGGCCGCCTCCACGGCGGCGTTCAGGGCCAGGATGTTGGTCTGGAAGGAGATGTCCTCGATGGTCTTCACGATGCCGTGTATCTCGTTGGACTTGTCGCTGATGCGCTGGATGACCTCGGTCATATTCTGCAGCTTGCCGCTGCTGTCCAGCAGGCCCTCCCGCACCTCTTGGGAAATGCGGTTGGCCTCTTGGGCGCTGTGGGCGGTCTCCTGCACACTTGCGGTCATGGAACTGATGTGCCCGGCCAAAGCGTCCACGGCCCCGGCCTGCTCGGTAGAGCCCTGGGACAAGGCCACCGCCCCGTCTGACACCAGCCGGGAGCCCGCCGCCACCTCTTGGGAGGCGGTGCGCAGCTGGCCCATGGTGTCGCTGAGCCGGTCGGAGATCTCCTCTAAAGAGGACTTTATCTTTTCAAACTCCCCGGTGTAGTCGTGCTCCAGGGTAAAGGACAGGTTGCCCCCGGCGATGTCCCGCAGCTTCCGGGAGACCTCATCTATGTACTGCACGTAGTCCCGCAGGCGCAGGGTGGTGCGGTTGAAGTTCTCCGCCAGCTCCCCCAGCTCGTCATGGGAGCTGTAGCGGATGCTCTGCTCCAGCTCGCCCTCGGCGATGCGGGCGGCCACCCGGCTAAGCTCTTCTACAGGCCGGCCGATGATGCGCCTTGCCAGCACCACCACCAGCAGGATGAGCACCACCACCGTGGCCCCCGCCACGGCCGTCATAACCATGGTGAGCTCCTTTACATCGGTGAGCACCTCGCCCTTGGAGACGTAGGCCACGGCCACCCAGTCGCTGCCAGGCACAGGGGCCACGTTGATGTAGGTGTCCGTCTCCTCAAAGAGGGAGAGGCCCGCTTTGCCGCTGTCGATCTGCCCGGCGGCGTAGGCGTACATGCCCTCCTGCAGGTCGCTGAGCTTCTGCCCGGCGATCTCCGGGTCCTTGTGGCCGATGATGGTGTCCGTGCGAGTGTCCACCAGGAAGATGCCGCCAGTCTGTTCCAGCTGTATCTGGCTGACGATGTTGGAGATGGAGTCCAGATACACGTCGGCGGCGGCCACGCCCCGGGGGTTCCCTTCCCCGTCCTTCAGCACGCCGGAGGCCCCCACCACGTAGGACTGGCTGTCTTCGTCAAAATAGACCGCGCCTAAGATAAAGTCCTCGGACTTTATGCCGTCCTGGTACCAGCTTTTGGATTTGGCGTCGAAGTCCGGCCCGGGCACGAAGCTGGCGTGATACAGCGAGCCGTCCGTCAGGGCCACATAGAGCCCGGCGGGGTAGGCGTCGTTCTGCCCGGCGGTGTGGCGTATGTATTCCTCCATGGCGGGCACGTCCATGTCTTCATACTGGATGGTGTCCCGCTGGGTCTCCAGCATGGTAAGGGTGCGGTTCATCCAGGCGGCGGTCTCCTGCAGGGCCTTGTCCGTGGTGGCCTGCAGCAGCTCCTCGCTCTTTTCCAGCAAAGCCCCGGAGACCCTGCCGTACACGATGCCCAAGAGCGCCGCCACCGCCGCGATGACGCAGATGACGATGGCCGCCACCAGCTTCGCCGTGACCCCCCGGCCCCGTACCTTCTTTTTGGGTTTGACTGTTTGTTCCATATTCCTGTCCCTCTCTTACTCTTGAATTTTTTCTGACTCAGAATGTTTATCGGCTTTTTCCCCTGCCTCCTCCCTTTCCAAACGCTGTGCCACCGCCTTTTTGATATAGGTATTGACGCCCTCCCCCGCCGCGGCCGCGGCTTCCTTCAGGGCTTCATAGTCAGAAAGGCGCATGTCCAAGGGGACGCGCTTGAGCTTTTCTTTGGCGTACTGCAGGTCGTATTTTGTCTTTTGGGACAAGTCCTTTTTCTCTCCCATAGAAAGGCCACCTCAAAGCCAGTATACCCACGCATAGTCATAATACACAAATAAGATGCCTTGTAATTAGCCAAAATCCCAGTTGCGCTTTTACTACGTACGTAGTATACTAAGGATGCCGGCAGCCCCGCTATTCCTGGACCGCCGCGCTCTCCTGGGGCGGGGTCAGGGTCTCCATGAGCACCTTGTCCTCCAGGAAGGTGTTGGCGTTATAGAGGAACAAAACGTCTGTGATGCCCTGCTGGTTTATGACGCTGTCCGCGTCCCCGTAGTAATAGCGGGGGTCCAGCAGGGTGATGTGGTCAAAGCAGGGCAGCAGAAACTGCAAAAAGCAGTTGGTGTAAGAGTCCCTAAACACCAGGAGGTTTCGCTCCGTGTCGGCGGTGGTGGTCACGTCCACCCGGGGGGAGTTGCCCCCCAAAAACACCGCGTACTGGTCCCGGTCCTTGAGCTTCTCCCGGTCGTACATGGTAGATTTCCGCTCGCTGTCCACGGTGATATAGTACTGGATGTCCGTCTTGGCCACGTACAGCTCTATGACGTCGGCCACCGCGTGGCAGCCGCTGCGGGAGGAAAGCGTCCCCTCGAAGCTGTTGGAGACGGGCAGGATGTCAAAGTCCGTCACGTAGTTTTCCAGGCCCAGCCCCGGGGCCAGCCCCAAAAAGGCGTAGTAGGCCCCCAGGCTGGTCCAGTGGTGGTCCGTGCGGTAGAAGATCTTTTCCTGGGCGTGCTCAGAGAGGGCGTCGTACACGTCTAAGAACTGCACCCCCTGCAGCGCCCCGGCAATGGACTGTATGTCCGCCCGCTGGTCCCGGGCCGGGGCGTTTTTGGGCAGCTTCTTTTTCATGACGCAGGCGGCGTTTGGCACCACGCACATGCTCATGCGCACCTCCCCGTGCCGGGCGGCGAAATCGTTTATGGCCTGCAGGTTCTTCCCCAGGGCCTCCTCATTGGGGGTGGCCGGGGGCTCCATCAGGTAGTTGTCCTTACACAGGTACACGCCTCCGGCCTCTTTGGCGCCCATAAGCCGGGAGGCCCGGTAGTCCAGGGTGATCCACCCGTCCCGCCCGGGGAACTGGTCGGCGGTGTAGCTTTCCCAGCTGGAAAAATAGCTGCCGTCCGTCAGGGCCGTCAGGCCGAAGTCCGGCTTCTGGGCCAGCTTCCGGTTTTCCGCAGAAGACGTCTCCTTATCCGGGGTAAAGAGGTTCCACAGCACCCCTATGAGCAGGCAGGCAAGCAGGAAAAGGCCGGTAATTTCCCCGTGCTCTCCCCAGCGCTGGTCTCTTTCTGAGCGCTTGCGCGCCCTTTTTGGCTGCTCCAAATGAATCCCCTCCCCTTAAAACTGCGCGTACAGGAACGTGGAATAGGTGTCGTTTGTCATGCCCGCGATGCATAGGATCAGCAGCGCCCCGTAGGCCACCAGGCTCAGGGGGAACCACTTCTTGCCGCTTGCCATGAGGTTCCTCCCCAGCTGCGACCACACCGGCAGGCAGGCCAAGGCGCCAATCAGCATCAGCCGCCAGGAGGACGCCCAGTAGTACCGGGCCGTGGCGTCTATAAAGCCCCCGGCCCCGAACATATGCCCCAAAAGGGTGAAGGCCGAGCCCGGGCTGGGCGAGAAGAAGAACACCCACCCCACCACCACGCACAGCAGGGTGAAAAGGTGCCCCACAAACCCAGGGAGCTTTGCAAATGCCTTGCTGAGGACCATTTTCTCCAAAATGATGAGCACCCCGTAATAGATGCCCCACAGCACGAAGCAGGCCCCCGTACCGTGCCAGATGCCCGTGAGCAGCCACACCGCCATCAAGTTGATGCAGGTGTGCAGGGTGCCCTGGCGGCTGCCGCCCAGGGGGAAGTACACGTACTCCTTGAACCAGGCGCCCAAGGACATGTGCCACCGCCGCCAGAACTCTGACACAGAGCCGGACAGGTAGGGGTAGTTAAAGTTCTTTTCGAAGCGAAAGCCGAACATTTCCGCCAAGCCTATGGCCATGTCCGAATAGCCGCTGAAGTCGAAATAGAGCATCAAAGAATAGGACAGGGCGCACAGCCAGGCCCCGCAGGCGGAGAGACCCTTGGGGGGCAGGGCGCTCAGGGCGTAGAAGGTGTCGCCCAGGGTGTTTGCCAGCAGGACTTTCTTCGAAAGCCCCACGATGAACTTCCTCGAGCCCCGGCCGAACTTCTCCCAGGTGAAGCGGTGGCGCTTAAACTGAGGGGCCATGTCCGCGTAGCGCACGATGGGCCCCATGGAGACCTTGGGGAAAAAAGTGGCAAAGAGGCCGAAGTCGATGATGTTATGGGGGGCGGGGGCCTTCTCCCGGTACACGTCAAAGAGGAAAGAAAGAAGGGAGAAGGTGAAAAAGGACACGCCTAGGGGGCTCGGGAGCGCCTTGCCCCCTACAAAGCCGGCGGCGTACTTGAAAAAGCACAGCAGCAGCACATCAAAGACCACGGCGGTGATGAGCACCATGCGGGCCCGCCGCTTGCTGCCCCGGGCCTTCAGCGCTTCCATCTCCAGGCCAGAAAGGTAGTGGAACAGGATCAAAAGCAGCATCAGGGGCAGGTAGGCGGGCTTGCCCCAGGAGAAAAACAGCAGGCTTAAAGCTAACAGCATGGCGTTTTTCGCCACCCAGGGCATGACGAAGTAGAGAAGCAGGCTCATGGGCAGAAAAACGAAAAGGAAGAAAAGATTTGCAAATGCCATGACCCCACCCCCTTACAGCTGGTCCAGGAACGCCTGGCGTATCTTCTGGTCGTTCTCGCTGACCGTAAAGAGCACGTAGCGCCCCCGGACCTCTACCACCGCGTGGTTGTTGAGCATGTCGGTCTGCTCCACGCCGTAGCCGTCGAAGCTTTCCTTCTGGGCGGCCAGGCGGGCCCCGATGGCCTGCTCCACCGCCTCCCCCTGAGAGGCGTCCGTGAGCTTTATGAGCAGCAGTTCCTCCACGCCCATGTTGGTAGAGGGGTAATAGAAGGCCACCCCCTCGTAGTCCGCTGGGTTCAGCCCGTAAAAGCGCCGGAGCATCCGGCCGTCCCCGGGCTGGTACTCGCCTTCCTTGAGAAGGGGCAGGGCGGCGGACTCCAGGCCCTCTAAGGGGATGTCCCCCTTGGGGGAGTTGCCCGCCAGCAAAAACAAGAGCAGAACGATCAGGGCAGCGGCCGCGATGCGGCCCCCTTCAAAGAGCGTCACCTTTGTATTCATGCTTGTGCCCCGCCTTCCTGGCCGTCCCCGCCTTTGGGGGCCTTTAGGCCCGCCTCGATGAGGTTTTTGGCCCAATAGGGGTAGAATTCCGGCATCAGGTGGATGCCGTCGGGCTGGTAAAGCTCCGGGTAGGCGGCGGCCAAAGCGTCGTTATTGGCGTAGGCGATGCCGTTTTCCTCGCAGGCGGCGGCCACCTTTTCGTTGAACTCCGGGATGCTGTACCAGGCGGAGTTCTGCTCGAAGGCCGGGTCGTAGGCGGGCAGGATGGAGCTGATGACCACCGTCACCTCCGGCAGCCGGGCCTTGAGCTCCGCCACGTCCTCCATGAAAGCCTCGGCGTACTCGTCAGAGCTCCAGATGCCCAGGCCCACGTCGTTGATGCCGTAGCAGATGTACACGTACCGGGGCTGCAATGCCACGATCTCCTCCATGTGCTCCTCTATCTGCAGAATGGTGTTGCCCGCTTCCGCCATGACCCGCACGTCGTCCAGAAAGCCGTAGTATTCAAAGCCCACGCCTCTGGAGTCCCCCAGAAGCACAAAGTCCTGAAAAGCCGACCAAACCTGCTCGGTGTCGATCTCGCCGTTTTCGTCCAGGTCTAATTCCGGCACCTGGGGCTCCCGCTCCCGCAGCACCGCGTCCACCGCCGCCGGGTCCCCCTGCTCCAGGGTCTCCAAAAGCGCTAAGCCCGGGGCCGTGTCGGCCTTTGTGGTGCGGGGCGGCAGCAGGGACACAATGACCCAGATGCCCGCGCACAAAACGCAGACGGCCGTGAGCACCAGGGCGGGCGAGAGGCTCAGGCCCCTGCGCACCAGATCGCCCCCAAAGGCCAGCACCCCCGCCCCCCGGGAGCGCCCCCGCCGCCTGCGCCGGAAATCACCGCCCCCCACGGTCATAATGGCCACGTGGGGGCCGCGTCCTCCATGTCTCAAGTAAATCCCCTACTTTCCCCTTATTTCCTCATGTTCTTACAATCTTTGTTATAATACCACAGATTTGCGGGAGTGTCAATAATTCTCCTCCCCGCTTGCCATAGGGGGCCTTTTCTGCTATAATTAGGGCATGAGATACTATTTAGGACTGGATAACGGCGGCACCACCACCAAGGCCGCCCTTTACGACAAAAACGGGCGCGAGCTGGGGGTGGCCAGCGTGTCCACCCATATGCTCACCCCCGGGCCGGGCTTTGCCGAGCGGGACATGGAGGAAATGTGGCAGGCTAACTGCGCGGTGCTGCGGGGCGTGCTGGAAAAGACCGGCGTGCGCCCCCGGGACATTGCCGGGGTGGGGGTGTGCGGCCACGGCAAGGGCCTCTATCTGTGGGGCAAAAACAATAAGCCCCTGGGAAACGGCATCCTCTCCACCGACAACCGGGCCTACGCCTATCCCCTGCTCTGGCGAAAGGACGGCACAGAGGGGAAGGCCTTCGCCCTTTCCTGCCAGCATGTGATGGCCTGCCAGCCCGTGGCGCTCTTGGCCTGGCTGCGGGATCACGAGCCCGAAAGATACCGGAACATCCGGTGGGTCTTCGCCTGCAAGGACTACGTGCGCTTCCGGCTGACCGGGGAGGCGAAGGCCGAGCGCACGGACTACTCCGGGGCCGGGCTCTTAAACCTGCACACGAAGGAATACGACCCGGCCCTTTTAGCGCTCTTTGGGCTCAGTGATGTGTACGGCGCCCTGCCGCCCCTGTGCGGGGCCGGGGAAGTCTGCGGCTGTGTCACAGAGGAGGCGGCGAAGGACTGCGGGCTTCTGCCCGGCACGCCGGTCATCGGGGGCATGTTCGACGTAAACGCCTGCGCCCTGGCCGTGGGGGTGGCGGGGCCCGGGCGGTTCTGCGTCATTGCGGGCACCTGGTCCATCAACGAGTACGTGTGCCCGGCCCCGGTACTGGACGGCACCGTGCGCATGAACAGCCTTTTCTGCCTGCCGGGGTACAACCTGGTGGAGGAATCGAGCCCCACTTCCGCCGGGAACAACGAGTGGTTCCTCCGCCAGCTGCTGCCGGAATTCATTTCCGCCGAAAGGGCCGCAGGCCGCGACCCCTTCGACGCCCTGAACGCCTGGGTGGAGGCGGTCCCCCCGGAGGAGTTCGTGCCGGTGTTCCTGCCCTTTTTGATGGCCAGCAACGTGCACCCCAACGCCAAGGGCAGCTTCGTGGGGCTGGGGGTGCACCACACCCGGGGGCACCTGGTGCGGGCCGTGTATGAGGGCATCGCCTTCTGCCACAAGACGCACATCGACCGCCTGCTGGAAAGCTGCGAAAAGCCCCCTGCCAGCGTGCGCCTTGCGGGGGGTATGTCCCACAGCCCTGTGTGGGTGCAGATCTTTGCCGACGTGCTGCAGATGCCCGTAGAGACCGTGCGGGCGGGCGAGACCGGGGCCCTGGGCTGCGCCATGGCCGTGGCCGCCGCCGTGGGGGACTTCCCCTCCCTGCCCGCCGCCGTAGAGCACATGTGCGCCGTGTCCCCAGCGGTGCTGCCGGACCCGGGGAAGGCCAAAATCTATGAGAAGAAGTACCGGCTTTACCAGAAGACCATCGCCTGCCTGGACGGCCTGTGGGAGGACACGCAGGCGCTCATAGAGCAGGGGGACGGCCGGTAAGCGGCTGCTCCCTTCTCCCGGTTTCTTCTGTAAATTTTGCACCCTGGGGTTTTCAAGGCTGGGGCTTTATAGTATAATTTAGGAAAACCCAGCCTGAAGGAGGAAACAGCATGAAGGTTCTGATGATAAACGGCAGCCCCCGCCCAAAGGGCAACACCGCCCTGGCCCTGGGGGAAATGGAGAAGGTCTTCACAGAGCAGGGCATAGAGGTGGAAACCCTGCAGGTGGGCAATAAGGCCATCCGGGGGTGCATCGGGTGCCGCAAGTGCAAGGAGCTTGGCAAGTGCGTGTTCGACGACATGGTAAACGAAGCGGCCCCGAAGTTCGAGGCCTGCGACGGCCTTGTTGTCGGCAGCCCGGTGTACTACGCCTCGGCAAACGCCACCCTGATGGCCTTTCTCACCCGGCTGTTCTACAGCACCGGCTTTGACAAGACCATGAAGGTGGGCGCAAGCGTTGCAGTGGCCCGGCGGGGCGGGCTCTCCGCCACCTATGACGAGATGAACAAGTTCTTCGGCATCTCGGGCATGCCCATCGCCTCTGGCCAGTACTGGAACAGCGTACACGGCCAGGCCCCCGGGGAGGCCGCCCAGGATGTGGAAGGCCTGCAGGGCATGCGCACCCTGGCACAGAACATGGCCTTCCTGATGAAGGGCATCGCCCTGGCAAAGGAGCAGTACGGCCTGCCGGAAAAGGAGCCCACCCAGTTCATGAACTTCATCCGCTGAAATCTACAGGAAAAGCCCCGAGGCACAGGCCCCGGGGCTCTTTTTCTGCTTGTTTTGGGCTTAGAAGCGGATCTCTTTCTTCTCCATGTCGGACTGATAGATGGCCTCCAGAATACGGGTGACCACCAGGGCCTCCTCGGGCTTTACCAGGGGCTCGGTGCCATTGATGACGGCCTCCAGCCACTGGCGGTTGTCCACCACGCCCGCGCTGCCGGCGGAGCCCTCAAAGAAGGCAATCTTGCCGCTGCCGGAGAGGGTCTCCTCCATCAGCTGGCCGTTGCGGCCCCGGTTGTAGATGAGCTCGTCCTTGGCGTAGCTCATGCCGGAATGGATCTCAGCGCCAGCCAGGGTGCCGCACAGAGTGGTAGAAGCCTCCCGGCTCTCCAGCATGTTGATGGCCCAGGCGGACTCCAGCATGATGGCCGCGCCGTTCTTCATCTTGATGAAGCCCATGGCGCTGTCCTCTACCTCGTAGGTCTCGGGGTCCCAGGGGCCGAAGGCGTTGCCCTCGGTGGCCTGCTTGAGGCCGCCCAGCTTGTAGAACACGGAGCCCGTGACGCTCTCCACGTCGTAGTTATTCATGCACCACAGGGTGATGTCCAGGGCATGGGTGCCGATGTCAATCAGCGGGCCGCCGCCCTGCTTGGACTTATCGGGGAACACGCCCCAGGTGGGCACCGCGCGGCGGCGCACAGCATGTCCCTTGGCGTAGTAGATGTCGCCCAGCTCGCCGTTGTCACAGGCCTTCTTCAGGTTCTGGACCTCGGGGCGGAAACGGTTCTGGTAGCCGATGGTGAACTGCTTGCCAGACTTCTTCCAGGCCTCCACCATCTTCTCCGCGTCGGCGGAGTTGTGGGCCATGGGCTTCTCGCAGTAGACGTGCTTGCCGGCCTCAAAGGCGGCCACGGTGATGGGGCAGTGGGCCACGTTGGGGGTCAGCACATGCACGACCTCCACGTCGGGATTACTAAGCAGC
>CANRZD010000060.1 GCA_947644325.1 uncultured Clostridia bacterium | reverse complement strand
GCGGCCCGCTGTGGGCCGCGCCTTTTTTGCTTTATTTAGGAATTGATGGCGGTAACAACGCCGGAGCCAACGGTACGGCCGCCCTCGCGGATAGCGAAGCGCAGGCCCTCCTCGATGGCGATGGGGGTGATGAGCTCAACGTCCATCACAACGTTGTCGCCGGGCATGCACATCTCGGTGCCCTCGGGCAGGGAGATGACGCCGGTCACGTCGGTGGTGCGGAAATAGAACTGGGGACGGTAGTTGTTGAAGAAGGGGGTATGGCGGCCGCCCTCGTCCTTGGTCAGCACGTAGACCTGGCCCTTGAACTTGGTGTGGGGATGGATGGTGCCGGGCTTCGCGAGAACCTGGCCGCGCTCGATGTCGGTGCGCTGGATGCCGCGCAGCAGCACGCCGATGTTGTCGCCGGCCTCAGCGTAGTCAAGGAGCTTGCGGAACATCTCGATGCCGGTAACAACGGACTTGCGGGTCTCGTCGTTAAGGCCTACGATCTCCACTTCTTCGCTCATCTTCAGCTGGCCGCGCTCCACACGGCCGGTAGCCACGGTGCCGCGGCCGGTGATGGTGAACACGTCCTCAACAGGCATCAGGAAGGGCAGGTCGGCCTTGCGCTCGGGAGTGGGGATATAGCTGTCCACCGCGTCCATGAGCTCCAGCACAGAGGCGTAAACGGCGTCGGAGGGGTCCTTGCTGTCGCTCTCCAGGGCCTTCAGGGCAGAGCCCTTGATGATGGGGGTGTCGTCGCCGGGGAACTCGTACTCATTTAAGAGGTCGCGAATCTCCATCTCAACCAGCTCCAACAGCTCCTCGTCGTCCACCTGGTCGCACTTGTTCATATACACCACGATGCTGGGCACGCCCACCTGACGGGCCAGCAGGATGTGCTCACGGGTCTGGGGCATGGGGCCGTCAGCGGCGGAAACCACCAGGATGGCGCCGTCCATCTGCGCAGCGCCGGTGATCATGTTCTTCACATAGTCGGCGTGGCCGGGGCAGTCGACGTGGGCATAGTGCCGGGCGTCGGTCTGATACTCCACGTGGGCGGTGTTGATGGTGATGCCGCGCTCGCGCTCCTCAGGAGCCTTGTCGATATTGGCATAATCCATGAAGTCCGCGTCGCCCTTCATTGCCAGCACCTTGGTGATGGCGGCGGTCAGCGTGGTCTTGCCGTGGTCAACGTGGCCGATGGTGCCGATGTTGACATGGGGTTTGTTTCTTTCAAATTTTGCCTTTGCCATGGGGATTGCCTCCTTTTATGGGTAACAAAGTATTTCCTTACTGTACAAGCTTCATTGTACCAACAAAGCGTGGAAAAATCAAGAGATATTTTGCTTTATTCGGACTTTTTGCCCCGTTCGGTCATGATCTTCTCAGAAATGTTCTTGGGCACCTCCGCGTAATGGGCGGGCTCCATGGTGTACTGGCCGCGGCCCTGGGTCTTCGAGCGCATGTCGGTAGCATAGCCAAACATTTCGCTAAGGGGCACTTCGCTGTTTACCTGCTGGGCGCCGGGCAGGGCGTCCATGCCTAAAATCATGCCCCGGCGGGAGTTCAGGTCGCCGATAACGTCGCCCATATACTCCTCGGGGGTGATGACCGTGACCTTCATGATGGGCTCCATCAGAACCGGGTCGGCCTTGCGCATGGCGTCCTTGAAGGCCATGGAGCCGGCGATCTTGAAGGCCATTTCGGAAGAGTCCACCTCGTGGTAAGAGCCGTCGTAGAGGCTCACCTTCACGTCTACCACGTTGTAGCCTGCCAGCACGCCTGCCAGCATGGCCCCCTGGATGCCCTGGTCTACAGCCGGGATATATTCCTTGGGGATAGAGCCGCCCACGATGTCGTTGGAGAACTCGTAGCCCTTGCCGGGGTTGGGCTCGATGCGGATCTTCACGTGGCCGTACTGGCCCTTGCCGCCGGACTGCCGGGCGTACTTGGTGTCACTCTCGGCATTCTTGCGGATGGTCTCCTTATAGGCCACCTGGGGCTTGCCCACGTTTGCCTCCACCTTAAATTCGCGCAAGAGGCGGTCCACGATGATTTCAAGATGCAGCTCGCCCATGCCCGCGATGATGGTCTGGCCCGTCTCCTCGTCGGTGTAGGCCTTGAAGGTGGGGTCTTCTTCGGCAAGCTTTGAGAGGGCGATGCCCATCTTTTCCTGGCCTGCCTTTGTCTTAGGCTCGATAGCCACGCGGATAACCGGGTCCGGGAACTCCATGGACTCTAAGATAACCGGGTGCTTTTCGTCGCAGAGGGTGTCGCCGGTAGTGGTGTTCTTCAGGCCCACGGCGGCGGCGATGTCGCCGGCGTACACGCGGTCGATGTCCTTGCGGTCGTTTGCGTGCATCTGCACGATGCGGCCCATGCGCTCGTTGTTGTCCTTCACAGAGTTATACACCGTAGACCCCGCCTCGATAGAACCGGAATAGACCCTAAAGAAGCAGAGCTTGCCCACGTAGGGGTCGGTGGCGATCTTGAAGGCCAGAGCGGAGAAGGGCTCCTCGTCAGAGGAATGGCGGACCTCCTCCTCCTCGGTGTCGGGGTTTGTGCCCTTGATGGGGGGCACGTCCGTGGGGGCGGGCATATAGTCCACGATAGCGTCCAAAAGCTTCTGCACGCCCTTGTTCTTATAAGAGGTGCCGCAGGTCACGGGCACCATGTGGTTTGCGATGGTGGACTTGCGGATGCAGGACTTGATCTCCTCGATGGTCAGCTCCTCGCCCTCCAGGTATTTCTCCATCAGGGCGTCGTCCAGCTCGGCCACGTGCTCTACCATTTCGGCGTGGTACTGCTGGGCCTTTTCCAGCATGTCCTCGGGGATCTCCTCGCAGCGGATATCCTTGCCCAGGTCGTCGTAGTAGACGTAGGCCTTCATCTCCACCAGGTCGATGATGCCCTTGAAGGTCTCCTCGGCCCCGATGGGCAGCTGGATGGGCACCGCATTGCACTTCAGGCGGTCCTTCATCATCTGCACCACCCGGTAGAAATCGGCGCCCATGATGTCCATCTTGTTCACGTACGCCATGCGGGGCACCTGATACTCGTCCGCCTGGCGCCATACGGTCTCAGACTGGGGCTCTACGCCGCCCTTGGCGCAGAACACGGTGACAGAGCCGTCCAGCACGCGCAGGGAGCGCTGGACCTCTACGGTGAAGTCCACGTGGCCGGGGGTGTCGATGATATTGATGCGGTTCTGCTTGCCGTTTCTATCGGGCCAAAAACAGGTGGTGGCGGCAGAGGTGATGGTGATGCCGCGCTCCTGCTCCTGGGCCATCCAGTCCATGGTGGCGGCGCCTTCGTGGGTTTCGCCTATCTTGTAGTTGACGCCTGTGTAAAACAGGATGCGTTCAGTAGTCGTCGTCTTACCGGCATCGATGTGGGCCATGATGCCGATGTTGCGGGTCAATTCCAGGGGTACCTGTCTGGCCATAATTTCCTCCTTTTGGCTCTTTTACCATCTGTAGTGGGCGAAGGCGCGGTTGGCCTCAGCCATCCGGTGGGTATCCTCCCGCTTCTTGGCGGCGCCGCCGGCGCCGTTTAACGCGTCCAGGATCTCCCCGGCCAGCCTCTCCCGCATGGTACGCTCGCTGCGGGAGCGGGAATAGGTGGTGAGCCACCGGAGCCCCAGGGTCTGGCGGCGCTCAGGGCGCACCTCCATAGGCACCTGGTAGGTGGAGCCGCCCACGCGGCGGGACTTGCACTCCAGATTGGGCATCACGTTCTCCATGGCCTGCTCAAAGACCTCCAAAGGCTCTTTGCCGGTCTTTTCCTGCACGATGTCGAAGGCGCCGTACACGATCTTCTGGGCTACGCCCTTCTTGCCATCCAGCATCACGCTGTTGATGAGCCGGGTCACCAGCTTGGAATTATACATGGGATCGGGCAAAACATCGCGCTTTGCCACATTGCCTCTTCTTGGCATGATCTTCCCTCCTTCATAAAATGAATTCATCGGTACTCGAAAGCAAAAACTTCCGCTCGGCCACGAGGCATCTATAATAAATGCCGCTTAACGCGCCGGGGGGCGCGGCAGCCGTTAGGGTTTTCCTTTGTCTTTGCGATCACTTTTTGCCGGCCTTGGGCCGCTTGGCGCCGTACTTAGAGCGGGCCTGCATACGCTTTGCCACGCCCTGGGCGTCCAGGGTGCCGCGGATGATGTGGTAACGCACGCCGGGCAGGTCGCGCACACGGCCGCCGCGGATCATCACCACGCTGTGCTCCTGCAGGTTGTGGCCCACGCCGGGGATATAAGCGGTCACTTCGATCCCGTTAGAAAGACGCACACGGGCAATCTTCCGCAAAGCCGAGTTGGGCTTCTTGGGGGTCTGGGTCTTCACCGTCGTACACACGCCGCGCTTCTGGGGGGAGTCCTGGTCGATAGCGGACCGCTTTTTCGAGTTCCATCCCTTCAGCAGAGCGGGGGCCTTGCTCTTTTTCTCCGCAATGGAGCGTCCGTTGTGAATGAGCTGGTTAAAGGTTGGCATATTGCACCTCCTCTGATAAAATTTGTTGAGAAGGGCCCTTCTGGGCGTATTCCTCCCAAAAAGGCCCTCAGCTTTGCATTATAACATCCCGGTCTTTATTGTGTCAAGCTTTTTCCCGCTTTTTTTACAAAAGCCCGCTCACATGGGCGTCCGGCTCTTCCTCCGGCTCCTCGAAGCTCTCCTCCGGGTCCAGGTCCTCCAGGTCCATATCGTCCAGGTCCATGTCCAGGTCATCGTCTTCGTCCTCGTCCATGTCAAAGACAGGCTCTTTGGGGGCGGGGGGCTCGGGCTCCGGCTCCGGCTCGGGGATGAAGTCGGGCTGGATCTCCACCTCGCTGTAGCACTTCATGCCCGTGCCGGCGGGCACCAGCTTGCCGATGATGACGTTTTCCTTAAGGCCGATGAGGCTGTCCACCTTGCCCTTGATGGCGGCGTCCGTGAGCACCCTTGTGGTCTCCTGGAAGGAGGCCGCCGACAGGAAGGAGTCCGTGGCCAGAGAGGCCTTTGTGATGCCCAGAAGGAGCGGGGTGAACACCGCTTCTCTCAGGCCCGTCTCGCCGTTTGCGATGCGGCGGCGGATCTCCTCGTTTGCCAGGAGCACCTCGTTCTTGTCGGCCAGGTTGCTCACTAAGAGGCCCGTGTCCCCGGCGTCGTCAATGCGCACCTTGCGCAGCATCTGCCGCACGATGATCTCGATGTGCTTGTCGTTGATATCCACGCCCTGCATGCGGTACACCCGCTGCACTTCCTGGATAAGGTAATCCTGCACCTCCTGGGTGCCGCTGATGGAGAGCACGTCGTGGGGGTTTACGCTGCCTTCGGTGATGCGCTTTCCGCGCTTGATATACTCGCCCTCTTTTACGGTCAGGCGGCTGCCGAAGGGGATGAGATAGGAGCGGCTGTCGCCGGTCTCGTCGTCGGTAACAACTACGTGGCGGTTCTTCTTGATCTCCTCGAAGGTGACCTTGCCGTCAATCTCGTTGATGATGGCCACGTGCTTGGGCTTGCGGCCCTCAAAGAGCTCGTCGATGCGGGGCAGACCCTGGGTGATGTCCTCCGCGCTGGCCACGCCGCCGGTATGGAACGTACGCATGGTAAGCTGTGTGCCCGGCTCGCCGATGGACTGGGCCGCTATAATGCCCACGGCCTCGCCCACCTGCACGGGCTTGCCGTTTGCCAGGGACGCGCCGTAGCACTTCTTGCACACGCCGTTTCGGGCCCGGCAGTTTAAGACGGAGCGGATCTTGATGCGCTCTACCCCACGCCCTGTGATGATGTCCGCGTCCCGGTCGTCCATGAGCTTATCTTTAGAGACCAAGACGTTCCCGTCCTCGTCGCAGAAGTCCTCTACCAGATACCGGCCGATAAGGCGCTCGTGCAGGGGCTCGATGGACTCGGGTCCGGCGGTGATCTCAAAGACCTCGATGCCCTCGGTGGTGCCGCAGTCGTCCTCCCGTATGATGACCTCCTGGGACACGTCCACCAGGCGGCGGGTCAGGTACCCAGAGTCGGCGGTGCGCAGGGCGGTGTCGGCCAGGCCCTTGCGGGCGCCACGGGAGGAGATGAAGTATTCCAAGATGGTCAGGCCCTCCCGGTAGTTGGCCTTGATGGGGATTTCGATGGTCTTGCCCGAGGTGTTGGAGATGTTGCCGCGCATGCCGGCCAGCTGGTTCAGGTTACTGATGCTGCCGCGGGCGCCGGAGTCGGCCATCATATAGATGGGGTTATAGCGGTCCAGGCCCTTCTGCAGGGCGGTGGCCACATCCTTGGTGCACTTGTCCCAGACGCGCAGCACGCTCTGGTAGCGCTCGCTTTCGGACAAGAGGCCCTCGTTATACTCCTCGCGAATCTCGTCCACCTCGGCCTCGGCCTCGGAGAGCAGGCGCTTCTTGTCGGCGGGTATGGTGGCGTCGTTTACGGCCACGGTGATGCCGCTTATAGTCGAGTACTTATAGCCCTGGGCCTTCACCTCGTCTAAGACCTCGGCGGTGCGCTCGGTGCCGTGCACCTTGATGCAGCGCTCGATGATCTGTCCCAGCTGCTTCTTGCCCACTAAGAAGTCCACTTCGAACTTGAGTGCGTTTTCCGGCAGGCTCCTGTCCACATAGCCCAGGTCCTGGGGGATGGGCCGGTTAAAGATCATGCGGCCCATGGTGGTCTCAACAAGGCCCGTCACCGTGCGGCCCTCAAACTCCACAGAGCGCCGCACCTTTATTTTGGCGTGCAGGGTGATGACCTTGGCGTCGTAGGCCATCATGGCCTCGTCCATGTTCCTGAAGACCTTGCCCTCGCCCAGCTCGCCGTCTTTATCCAGCGTCAGGTAGTAGGACCCCAGCACCATGTCCTGGGTGGGCACGGCCACGGGCCGGCCGTCAGAGGGCTTTAAGAGGTTGTTGGCCGCCAGCATCAGGATGCGGGCCTCGGCCTGGGCCTCGGCGGAAAGGGGCACGTGCACGGCCATCTGGTCGCCGTCGAAGTCGGCGTTGTAGGCGGTGCACACCAAGGGGTGCAGCTTCAGGGCCCGGCCCTCTACCAGCACGGGCTCGAAGGCCTGGATGCCCAGCCGGTGCAGGGTGGGCGCGCGGTTTAAGAGCACCGGGTGGTTCTTGATGACCACTTCCAGGGCGTCCCACACTTCACTCTTTGCCCGCTCTACAGACTTGCGGGCGGCCTTGATGTTGCCCACGGCGCCGGTCTCCACCAGGCGCTTCATGACGAAGGGCTTGAAGAGCTCCAGGGCCATTTCCTTGGGCAGGCCGCACTGGTACATCTTGAGCTCCGGCCCCACCACGATAACGGAGCGGCCGGAGTAGTCCACGCGCTTGCCCAGAAGATTCTGGCGGAAGCGCCCCTGCTTGCCCTTGAGCATATCCGACAGGGACTTTAAGGGCCGGTTATTGGGCCCGGTCACCGGGCGGCCCCGGCGGCCGTTGTCGATAAGGGCGTCCACGGCCTCCTGCAGCATGCGCTTCTCGTTGCGCACGATGATGTCAGGGGCCCCCAGCTCCAGGAGCCTCTTCAAACGGTTATTGCGGTTTATGACCCGGCGGTACAGGTCGTTCAAGTCGCTGGTGGCAAAGCGGCCGCCGTCCAGCTGCACCATGGGCCGGATGTCCGGGGGGATCACCGGCACGGCGTCCAAGACCATCCACTGGGGCTTGTTGCCGGAAAGACGGAAGGATTCCACCACCTCCAGCCGCTTTAGGAGCCGCACCCGCTTCTGGCCGTTGGCGGTCTCCAGCTCCTCCTTGAGCTCCTTGGCCACTTCCTCCACGTCGATCTCCGCCAGCAGCTTCTGTATGGCCTCGGCGCCCATGGAGGCTTCGAAGTCGTCTTCGTATTTTTCCCGCAGGTCCCGGTACTCCTTTTCGGTGAGGGTCTGCATCTTCGTAAGCTCCCGCACGCTTCCCGGGTCTGTGACAATGTACATGGCAAAGTACAGGACCTTCTCTAAGACGCGGGGGGAGATGTCTAAAATCAGCCCCATGCGGGAGGGGATACCCTTAAAGTACCAGATGTGGGACACAGGGGCCGCCAGCTCTATGTGGCCCATGCGCTCCCGGCGCACCTTGGCCCGGGTGACCTCCACGCCGCAGCGGTCGCAGATCTTGCCCTTATAGCGGATGCGCTTATACTTGCCGCAATGGCACTCCCAGTCCTTGGTGGGCCCGAAGATGCGCTCGCAGAACAGGCCGTCCCGCTCGGGCTTTAAGGTGCGGTAGTTGATGGTCTCGGGCTTTTTCACTTCGCCGTGGGACCACTCGCGTATCTGGTCGGGAGACGCAAGGCCGATCTTTATCGATTCAAAGGTATTAAATTCCATAATGTCTCCTTCCTCCCTTACAGCAGATCGTCGTCGTCGAGGTTGAAATCGTCCTCGGTAAAGCCCGATTCCTCCTCGTCTTCCTCATCGTCAAAGAGCGGGTCGCCGTTCTCGTCCTCCATGGAGTAGCCGTCCAAATCGTCGGCCACGTTCTGCTCGTCGAACATGGGCTCTCCTCTCGAAAGGCCCATATCGTCGTCCTCGTCGAAGTTCTGTTTGAGATCGATCTCCTGGTTGTCCTTATCCAAGACCTTCACGTCCAGGCCCAATGCCTGCAGCTCCTTTATGAGCACCTTGAAGCTCTCGGGGATGCCGGGGGTGGGGATGTTCTGGCCCTTTACAATGGCCTCGTAGGTCTTCACGCGGCCCACGGTGTCGTCAGACTTCACAGTGAGAATCTCCTGCAGGGTGTAGGCAGCGCCGTAGGCCTCCAGGGCCCAGACCTCCATTTCGCCGAAGCGCTGGCCGCCGAACTGGGCCTTGCCGCCCAAAGGCTGCTGGGTCACCAGAGAGTAGGGGCCGGTGGAGCGGGCGTGGATCTTGTCGTCCACCAGGTGGTGGAGCTTCAGGTAATACATATACCCCACGGTGACGGGGTTGTCAAAATATTCGCCGGTGCGGCCGTCCCTCAAGAGGAACTTGCCGTCTTCATGGAGCCCGCCCATGCGGAAGGCCTCCCGGATGTCCTCCTCGTGGGCGCCGTCAAAGACGGGGGTCATGATCTTCCACCCCAATGTCTTGGCGGCCATGCCCAGGTGCACCTCCAGCACCTGGCCGATGTTCATGCGGCTGGGCACGCCCAGGGGGTTCAAGACGATGTCAAGGGGCGTGCCGTCGGGCAGGAAGGGCATCTCCTCCTCGGGCAGGATGCGGGACACCACGCCCTTGTTGCCGTGGCGGCCGGCCATCTTGTCACCCACAGAGATCTTGCGCTTCTGGGCGATATAGCACCTGACCACTTTATTGACGCCCGGCGAGAGCTCGTCGTGGCTGTTTTCGCGGGTGAAGACCTTCACGTCCACCACCACGCCGTACTCGCCGTGGGGCACCCGCAGGGAGGTGTCTCGCACTTCCCGGGCCTTTTCGCCGAAGATGGCCCGCAGCAGGCGTTCTTCGGCGGTGAGCTCCGTTTCGCCCTTGGGCGTCACCTTGCCCACCAAGATGTCACCGGCCCGCACGTCCGCGCCCACGCGGATGATGCCCCGGTCGTCCAGGTCGCTTAAAAGCTCCTCGTTGACGTTGGGGATGTCCCGGGTGATCTCCTCCGGGCCCAGCTTGGTGTCCCGGGCCTCCATCTCGTACTCCTCGATGTGGATGGAGGTGTACACGTCGTCCCGCACGATTTTCTCATTTAAGAGCACCGCGTCCTCGTAGTTGTAGCCCTCCCAGGTCATGAAGCCTATAAGGGCGTTCTTGCCCAGGGCGATCTCGCCGTTTTTGATGGCGGGGCCGTCGGCGATCACGTCGTTTTCCTCCACCCGCTCCCCAACGGACACCACGGGCACCTGGTTGATGCAGGTGCTCTGGTTGGAGCGCATGAACTTGATGATCTCATAGTCGTCGGTGTCCCCGTTGTCGGCGGTGACCCGCACAAGATTGGCGCTGACGGACTTGACGATACCCCCGCGCCTTGCCAGCACGCACACGCCGGAGTCCACCCCGGCCTTATACTCCATGCCCGTGCCCACGATGGGGGTCTCGGTGCGGATAAGCGGCACGGCCTGCTTCTGCATGTTAGAACCCATGAGGGCCCGGTTGGCGTCGTCGTTCTCTAAGAAGGGGATCATGGCCGTGGCCACGGACACCACCATGCGGGGGGAGATGTCCATGTAGTCGGCCTTGCCCGCCTCCACCTCCACGAACTCGCTGCGGTGGCGGCCCACCACCTTGCTGTTGACGAAGTGCCCATCCTTATCAAGGGGCTCGTTGGCCTGGGCCACAATGAAATCGTCCTCCACGTCGGCGGTCATATAGTGCACTTCATCGGTGACCCGGCCGGCCTCCTTGTCCACCTTGCGGAAGGGGGCCTCGATGAAGCCGTACTCGTTTATTTTGGCGAAGGTGGCCAAGTACGAGATCAGGCCGATGTTGGGGCCTTCGGGGGTCTCTATGGGACACATGCGGCCGTAGTGGGTGTAGTGCACGTCCCGCACTTCGAAGCTGGCCCGGTCTCTCGAAAGGCCCCCGGGGCCCAGGGCGGATAAACGCCGCTTGTGGGTCAGTTCAGAGAGGGGGTTTGTCTGGTCCATGAACTGGCTAAGGGGCGAGGAGCCGAAAAACTCCTTGATAGCCGCCACCACGGGCCGGATGTTTATAAGGCTGTGGGGGGTCAGCTGCTCCAGGTCCTGGGCCTGCAGGGTCATGCGCTCACGGATGACGCGCTCCAGCCGGGAGAAGCCGATGCGGAACTGGTTCTGCAGAAGTTCGCCCACGCAGCGGATGCGGCGGTTGCCCAGGTGGTCGATGTCGTCAGTGACGCCCAGGCCCACGGCCAGGCAGTTCATATAGTTGATAGAGGCAAAGATGTCGTCGATGGTGATGAAGTTGGGGATGAGCTCCCCGCGGCGGGCCCGCAGGGCGGCCTTCAGGGCCTTTTCGTCGTCGCCCGCTTCCTCCAGAATTTCCATGAGCACCCGGTAGCACACGCGCTCGTTTATGCCGCACTCCTCTTTGGCGTCAAAGGCTGTCACGTACTTATGGATGTCCACCATGCCGTTGGAGAGGATCTTGACCTCTTTCCCCTCCAGCAGCACCACGGCCTCGGTGACGCCGGCGTCGTCCAGCTTTTCGGCCAGCTCACGGGTGACGGTCTGGCCGGCCTCGGCCAGCAACTCCCCGGTAGAGGGGTCCGCAATGGGCTGGGAGAGGGTCTGGCCCGTCAGGCGGCCCTCCAGGCGCAGCTTCTTATTATACTTGTAGCGGCCCACCCGGGACAGGTCGTACCGCCGGGGGTCAAAGAACAGGCCGTTTATGTGGGCCTGGGCGCTCTCGATGGTGGGGGGCTCGCTGGGGCGCAGCTTACGGTAGATCTCAAAGAGCGCCTCCTCCATGGTCTTGCAGGTGTCCTTCTCGATGGTGGCCCGTATCCGGTCGTCGTCGCCGAAGACGTTGTAGATTTCCTGGTCCGTGCCCAGCCCCAGGCAGCGGATGAACACGGTGATGGGGATTTTGCGGTTCTTGTCGATGCGCACATAGAACACGTCGTTTACGTCGTTCTCATACTCCAGCCAGGCGCCCCGGTTGGGGATGATGGTGGAGGAAAAGAGCTCCTTGCCGGAGCGGTCGTAGTCCATCTTGAAGTACACGCCGGGGGAGCGCACCAGCTGGGAAACGATGACGCGCTCGGCGCCGTTTATGACGAAGGTGCCGCTCTGGGTCATCAGGGGGAAGTCCCCCATGAAGACCTCCGACTCCTTTATTTCCCCGGTCTCCTTGTTGAGCAGCCGGGCCGTCACCCGCAGGGCCGCGGCGTAGGTGGCGTCGCGCTCTTTGCACTCGGTGACGCTGTAGTTGGGCTTGTCGTCCAGCTTGTAGTCTACAAAATCCAGCACCAGATTGTTGTTGAAGTCCGTGATGCCCGAAACATCGTGGAAGACCTCCTTGAGCCCTTCCGTGAGGAACCACTCGTAAGAGTTCTTCTGGATCTCGATGAGGTTGGGCATCTCCAGCACCTCTTCGATCTTGGAAAAGCTCATGCGGGTGTTCTTGCCTAATTGGACCGGTTTCACATTCACCATGGGCGCAGCCACTCTCCATTCTTTTAAGATACGTTTTGCTCTTTCTGCCTGGGAGCACCCGGCACAGTTTGCAAATTTTCTCAAAACACTTGATTCTTTTTGCGCGTTGTGCTATACTGTGTTTAGACTATAAGACAAGGTGCTCTTACCGATATTGATACATTGTATTAGTGTAGTTCATTTCGGGCGCGTTGTCAAGGCTTTTTCTGCATTTTTTTCCTGCTCAGGCAGGTTTTTCTTCTTTTGGGGGTGTTTTCATGAAAAAGCTCTTCCGGTGCCTGCCGATCCTGCTTTTGCTCCTGTGGGGGTGCGCGGCGGAAGTCCCCTCTCGTGAGGAGAGCATCCGCCAGGTGGTCACGGCCCTGTACAATGTGCCCGACGATTTCCACAGGGAGAACTACCAGCAGCTTTTGGCCGCTGACGGCCCCGAAAGCGAGGGCAAGGCCATCAGCGCCCGGCTGAACCACAACAAATCGAAGCTGGAGGAAATCAGCTTTTCCCCCGGCTCTTTGGACCGCACGGCCCGCTCCTTCGCCGAAAAAGACATTTACCTGGAGCCTTACCTGCTCCCCCGGGGGGCAAGCCTCTCCTGCGATTCGGTGGAGTTCATCCCCGTTGTAGAGCCCGGCTGTGAGGCTTTCCAGGCCTCGGTGCTCCTTACCGGCGAGGACGGCGGCGAGACTGCGTATGCCGTCTGTGGCGAAGCCGAGTTTGACCAGGAAGGAAGGCTCAGCTGGTTTGAGGTCACCGGCGACGGCGGCCTGGGCAAGGGCCTGGGCGCGGCCCATTGGCCCGGCGACAACATTATCGACGTGGGAGACGGCCCCACCCCCGGCCCGTCCACCACCCCAGGGCCTTGACACGTCTAACGCGCAAAAGGCTGGCGCCCCTCTGGGCCCAGCCTTTTTTATGTTCGTCTGTGCTTTTCGGTCAGGTAATATTTTTCCCCGTCCCCCGCTATGTCCCCTTCCCGCAGCAGCATTTTTATTAGGCCCGGGTAGTCCCGGTCGCCCTTGGCCACGCCGGCGGCCGCAAGGGGCGTGGCGGGCCGGGGGCTCTGGGCCCCGGCGTT
>CANRZD010000059.1 GCA_947644325.1 uncultured Clostridia bacterium | reverse complement strand
CGCAGCTTTTCCAGAATGCGCTTACGCTTTATCAGCACCAGCGGCACCACCGCAGCACCCCTCCTCCGCGCAGATCACGTCGAAAGTGTAGCCGGAAAGCTCTTTGCGCACCTTCTGGGAAATGTCCTCGTAAATGGTGTGCAGCCTGCAGTGGGCCCGGCCGCAGCTATATTCCTCCTTCTGGCAGCGGCTGAGCATGTACTCCCCTTCTACCGACTCGATGACCTCCCGCAGGGTGATCTCCCCGGCGGGCCTGCCCAGGGTGTAGCCGCCCTTGGCCCCCTTGTAAGAGCACACGATGCCCTCGGCCACCAGCTTGCGCAGTATTTTCAAGGAGAAGCGCAGGGGCACGTCCATCTGCTCGCTGATGGTCTTGGCGTCGCACCGGCAGGGGTGTTTCGTCAGGTATTCCACGATGCGCACGGCGTAGTCCGCCTCCAGTGTCATGAACATTTATCCGTTCTCCTTCAGGTCTTTTTTATAGACATTGAGCTCGTAGGCCCACTTGCCCACAGTGTAGCCTACGGCCAGCCAGGCCCCCCGCGCGTAGTTGCCGCCCCCGCACAGGAAGACGACGAGCTCCGTCAGCGCCACATGAACGAGAAGGCAGATGAAGAACTCGCCTATATGCTCCCTAAGGTATTTCTGAAAGCGGAACTTCCGCTTTTCCTCCGCTGTGAACCCGGCCATAGGGCCCGCCTCCTTTCTAGTCCAGGAAATCCTTGAGCTTCTTGCTGCGGCTGGGGTGCCGGAGCTTCCGCAGGGCCTTGGCCTCTATCTGCCGTATGCGCTCCCTTGTTACGTTAAACTCCTTGCCCACCTCTTCCAGGGTGCGGCTGCGGCCGTCCTCCAGGCCGAAGCGCAGGCACAGGACCTTGGCTTCTCTAGTGGTCAGGCTGTCCAGCACGTTTCCCAGGGTCTCTTTAAGGAGCGTGTGGGAGGCCGCGTCCGCCGGGGCGGGGGCGTCGTCGTCGGGGATGAAATCCCCCAGGTGGCTGTCCTCCTCCTCGCCTATGGGCGTCTCTAAGGACACGGGCTCCTGGGCCACCCGCATGATCTCCCGCACCTTGTCCACGGGCATCTCCAGCTCCTCGGCCACTTCCTCGGCGCTGGGCTCCCGGCCGTTTAAGTGCAGGAGCTGGCTGGAGACCTTCTTCACCTTATTGATGGTCTCCACCATGTGCACCGGGATGCGGATGGTGCGGGCCTGGTCGGCGATGGCCCGGGTGATGGCCTGGCGTATCCACCAGGTGGCGTAGGTGGAGAACTTGAAGCCCTTGGTGTAGTCGAACTTCTCCACGGCCTTGATAAGGCCCAGGGTCCCCTCCTGTATCAGGTCGAGGAACTGCATGCCCCTGCCCAGGTAGCGCTTGGCGATGCTCACAACAAGGCGCAGGTTTGCTTCTGATAAGCGCTTCTTGGCGCTCTCGTCCCCGGCGGAGATGCGCACCGCCAGGTCTTTTTCCTCCTCCGGCGTCAGCAGGGGCACCCGGCCTATCTCCTTCAGGTACACCTTCACCGGGTCGTCGATGGACACCCCGTCGGCGCCCATGCCGGGCTCCAGGGAGTCGCCGCCCTCTACCTTGGCAAGCTCCGCGTCGTCCAGCTGTATGTCGTCGAAGTCCTCCACAATTTCCACACCGTGGCTCTCCAGGGTGTCGTAGAATTTTTCTATGTGCTCCGGGTCGAAGTCCAGTTCCCCCAAAGCGTCCAAAATCTCCTTGGTGCTAAGCTGGCCCTTACCCTTTCCCAGCTCCACCAGGTCCTTTATGATCGTTTTCTTGTCCGGCTGTGCGCTCATGGCTTTCCCCATCCCTTTCTCCGATGCCTATGCCTTTCGGTCCCGCAGCGCTTTCAGCTGCCGCTCTATGTCCTGGGGCGACGCCTCCCGCACCCAGTCCGGGTCTGAGAGGCCCCCCTCGCTTTCAATGGCCTTCGCGTATGTTTCCATGTCCTCCCAGCGGGGAAGGACGGTCTCGTTCTCTGAGAGCACCCGGACAAACTCCCCGGTCTCCTCCCCGGTGAGCTCCTGGGACAAATCGGATAAGGACACTTCGCCACAGGGTATTTTGCCCAAGAGAAGCTTATATACTCTCCGATTCGACTCTGTTACGAATTTTTCGGGCGGCAGGCGCTTAGAGAGGGCCCCCGCCTTCTCCTGGTTCCGGAAAAGGAAGGCCAGCACCCGGCCCTCGGCCATGGCGGCCCGCAGGTGCTTTTCCTTCTCGGTGTTGTGCACGGCTTTTATGGAGGGTATCTCCTGCTGCCGCTGCAGCTGCTTCTTTTCGTTTTTCCGGGCCTCCCGTTTTGCGAGCCTCGCTGCCGTCTCCAGAATGCTCCCGGCCGCCACCCCGGTCTCTTCTGAGAGCCTGCCCGCGTAGACCTCCCGCTCTACGGGGCTGCTTATCTTGCTGAGCACCTGCTCCGCCGCTTCCCGAAGATAAGCCACCTTGCCGTCGCTGGTATCAAGGTCGTACTTTTCCCGTATGCGGCCCATGCGGTACTCGATGTCCGTGCCGCCGCCCTCTAAAAGCTGCTTGAAGCGGGCGGGGCCGTTCTCTCCGTGCAGGCGCAAAAACTCGTCGGGGTCCTTGCCCCCGGGCACGGTGACCACCCGCACCCGCAGCCCCGTGCCCCGCAGGATGGGTATGGCCCGCTGGGTGGCCCGGCGCCCGGCCTCGTCCGAATCGTAGCAGATGACCGCCTCGTCGGCAAAGCGCTTCATGACGCGGGCCTGCTCCTCTGTGAGGGAAGTGCCCAAAGAGGCGATGGCGTTTGTGAAGCCCGCCCGGTGCAGGGCTATGACATCCATATACCCCTCCGCCAGGATGAGACGGCGGCTGCCCTCGTTCTTTGCGATGTTCATGGCGAAAAGGCCGCTGCTCTTGTGGTACACCGGGGTGTCGGAGGTGTTGATGTACTTGGGCTTCTCGTCTGTTAAGATGCGCCCGCCGAAAGCCACTACGTTCCCTCGCAGGTCAAAGATGGGGAACATCACCCGGCCCCGGTAGCGGTCGTAGGGGTTGCCGTTTTTAGAGATACGGGCCATGTCCGCCTGGACCAGCTCGTCCACCGTGTAGCCCAGGCCCCGCAGGTGGTTCACAAGGGCGAAGCCCCCCTCCGGGGCGTACCCCAGGCCGAAGCGCTTGATGATGGCCCCGTCTAAGCCCCGGCCCTTGAAGTACTGGAGCCCCGCCCGGCCCTGGGGGGTGGAGAGGGTCTTATAAAAGAACCGCCCGGATTCCCGGTTTATTTCCAGTATCCGCATGCGCAGGCGGGACATGCTGTCGTCCACGCCCTCCTCGGGCAGGGCCATGCCGGCCCGCTGGGCAAGCCAGCGCACGGCCTCCGGGAAGTCCAAGCGCTCGATATTCATGACAAACTGGATGACCCCGCCGCCGCTTGCGCACCCGAAGCAGTAGTAGGAGTTATTCTCCGGGTAGAGGTTGAAGGAGGGGGTCTTCTCGTTGTGGAAGGGGCACAGGCCCACGAGGTTGCGGCCCCTTCTTTTCAGCTGCACGTAGTTTGCGGCGATGTCCTCTATAGGGCTGCGGGCTTCCAGCTCCCGCAGAAACTCCGGCGAAAATGCCATCGCGGCACCTCCTTAAGACCTTGGGGCGCTGCCCCAAACCCTGCAAGCCCTTTTGGAAAAGGGCTTGACCCTAAAACTATACCCCCAGATGCCACGCCTTGGGGATAAAGAGGGCCTGGTAGCTGGCGATGGCGAAGTGGTCGGTCATGCCGGCCACGTAGTCGCAGGCGGCCCGCTGGGGGCCCTCCTCCCGGGCGATGTCCTGCATGTAGCCGGGCAGCTTTTCCACGTGCTGCAGGTAGTACAAAAAGAGGCTTTTTATGATGTGGGGCACCTTTTTTTCCTCTTTTTTGGCGTATTCGTTCAAGTACACGGCCTCGTGCATGAAGTCGTGCAGCTGCTCGTATACTTTCTTTATGTCCCCGTCCATGCCGATGCGGCCCTCCATGCTATTCTCCACCACGGACTGGATGAGGGTGGTAAGCCGCTGGGTGCGGGTGCGGCCCAGCTTCTCCACCACTTCCTCCGGGATGTCCTCTTCCCGGAGCACCCCGGCCCGTATGGCGTCGTCAATGTCGTGGTTTATGTAGGCAATGCGGTCGGCCCACCGCACGATGCGGCCCTCGGCGGTCTCGGCCTCCAGGCCGTCGGTGTGGCACACCACGCCGTTTGACACTTCGAAGGTGAGGTTGAGGCCCCTGCCGTCCTTCTCCAGCCGGTCTATGACCCGCACGCTCTGCTCGTAGTGCCTAAAGCCCCCGGGCATCAGGGCATTGAGGGCCCGCTCGCCGGCGTGGCCGAAGGGCGTGTGGCCCAGGTCGTGGGCCAGGGCGATGGCCTCTGTCAGGTCTTCGTTGAGCCGCAGGGCCCGGGCGATGGTCCGGGCGATCTGGGACACCTCCAGGGTGTGGGTCAGCCGGGTGCGGTAGTGGTCCCCCTCGGGGGAGAGGAACACCTGGGTCTTGTGCTTGAGCCGCCGGAACGACTTGCAGTGGATGACCCTGTCCCGGTCCCGCTGGTAGGGGGTGCGCAGGGGGCACTCCTCCTCCGGGCGCTTTCGCCCCCTTGTCTCCAGTGATCGGGCCGCCCAGGGGGCCAGTTCTTCCTTTTCCCGGCGCTGGATCTCTTCTCGTATGGTCATAGCCTGTCCACTCCCTCCGCATGGGTTTTGCCTATATATACGCGGCTTTTGGGGAAATTACTTTTTTTGCGGGATAAAATTTTACAGCGCAAAAGGGAAGAATTTTTCCCCGTCTTTTTGAACACAAGCCCGGCCTCCCGTGGCGTCTGCCAGGCGCTTTTCTAAAGCTTCCAGGCTCTCGGGGGCCAGGTGGAAGCGGATGGACACGTCCTCTAAAAACTCTGTATCGTCCACGATGCCGCCGCACTCGGGGTTAAGGCCCTGCAGCTTCCCGTAGAGGGAGTAGTCGCACCGCACGGATAGCAGCAGGCACTGGCGCATGGCGGCTTTTTTCGCAGCCGACAGGCCCACGGAGGCCGTGTGGGAGTAGGCCCGTATGAGCCCCCCGCCCCCTAAGAGGATGCCGCCAAAGTACCGGGTGGCCACCAGGACGGCGTCTGTTACGCCCGCCTTCTTCATGGTCTCTATGACCGGGATGCCCGCGGTGCCCTGGGGCTCGCCGTCGTCAGAAAAGCGCTGCACGCCCCCCTCCCGCAGGATGTAGGCGTACACGTTGTGGCTGGCGTCCCAGTATTTCTTCTTCATCTCCGCGATAAACCGGAGGGCCTCCTCCTCGGTGGTCACCGGGCGGCAGGTGCCGATAAACCGGGACTTCTTCTCTGTAAACTCCGCCGCGCCCTCCTCCAGCACCGTGATGTACTCCATACGCCCCTCCCAATGCATAAAGACGGCACACTGCTGCGCCGCCTTTTTCCTTGCTGTTGTGTTATCCCTGCCCCTGGGGCCCGTCCCGCTGTGCAAGCGTATAGGCCGTGCCGTAAGGGTCCCTGTCCAGGTAACGGTGGTCATAAAGCGCCCGGCGCAGGGTGGCCGGGTCGCGGAAGGTATGCCACCGGCCCAAAAGCTCGTTTACCTCACGCTCCGTATAGACGGCGCCCTTCTGGAACTTCCCCGCCAGATAGGCCAGCGCTTCCTGCTGCATGGCCTTCTTTACCGGGAACTGCTTAAGGCGCCCCTCGGGGTCCAGGAAATTCTGCAGTCCTTTCATAAAGCGCGCCTTACTTCAAGCCGTAGCGCTTCTTGAACATATCCACGCGGCCGCTGGTGTCCACCAGCTTCTGCTTGCCCGTGAAGAACGGATGGCATTTCGAACATATTTCGACCTTGATATCCTTCTTGGTAGACCGGGTCTTGATCACATTGCCGCAGGCGCAGGTGATGGTGGTCTCCTGGTAGTCGGGATGTATATTCTGCTTCATTCTCGTTTCACCTCTTTACTTTATACTATGGGCTCAATCGTTTGTTAGTATACCACATCTCCCGGCAGATTGCAAGGGGGAATTTTGGGGTTGCTTTATGGGCTGGCGCAGCACGGTGCGCCACTTCTCCGGCGGGGTGCGCCGGGGGTCGGTCAGGTAGATCTCGTGGTGGGGGCGCTGGGGGGTTACGTCGCTTACATAGCCGTTTTCTTCCAGAAAGGCCTCCATCCGCTCCAGGGACGCCGGTTCCGCGTCGTAGGGGCCCTGGTGGAGCATCTGCACGCAGAGCCCCTCGTGGACGGCGCGCAGGCGCGCGGCGGAGCAGTCCAGTTTTTTCTTCCGGGAGGCCTGCTCCTTGGCCCACTCCAGGTCCTTTTCGGTGATGAAATCCGGCAGGCGGATGGCCGACACCCAGCAGAACGCCCCTTTATTGGCGTAGTCTATGGGGCCCCCGCCCTCCTGCCGCCAGAAGCCCTCCAGGGGCGGCACCACGTAGCCGAAGAAGCCGGGGATGTCGTAACCGGCCTTGGGGCTCATCTTCAGGGTGTAGGACACCGCGTACAGCACTGCCAGGGCCTGCTGGTACGCGCCGCCCGCCTCATTGGGGTCCCCCCGGCCTTCTATGGTGACGAACTGCATAGGGGCACGGCGACGATGCCGGGCTGGGCTTTCGGGGCGTAGAGCGCCTTCTGCTCTTTCTTAAAGTCGTAGGGCATGGTGTTTCCTCCCAAAATTTGATTCCCCGGCGCGCCCGGTAAGCCCATTATACCGCGGGCTTTTTCTTTTTTATTTTCAGGTCAAGAATGAAAACGAGAAAATTTATTGTTTTTTCAGCCGTATCACGTTCCAGCTGGCCGGGGCCAGGCGCGACTGCAGCACCCCGTCCGAGAGCTCGTCCCAGTCGGTAACGGTGTGGGGGCAGACGGCTTCCTGCTCCGCTGTGTTCACGGCGTTCATGTCCGGGTGCTCCAGCACGATGTGCTCTATGAGCCTGTACCCTTCGAAGCTGCGCAGGTCCGTTTCCAGGGTCAGGGCGTCTTCCAGGTCCCGGTTCACGGCAAAGAGGGTGATTTCCTCCCCTTCGTCGTTCCACACGGCGGCGCAGTCCACGTCCTTTACGTCGGTGTAGTCCCGGGTGTCGTGCTTCGAGGCCCGCAGGGCGGTCTCCAGGGCGACGCCACGGCCGTATTTGGAGGCGTGCAGGTAGGGGTAATAGATAGTCTGCCGCCAGGCCGGGCCGTTTTCTTCCGTCATGATGGGCGCGATGACGTTCACCAGCTGGGCCATGCAGGCCATGCGCACCCGGTCTGAGTGCTTTAGGAGGGTGATGAGCATGAGCCCCACCAAAAGGGCGTCCTGGAAGTCGTAGCGGTCCTCTAAGAGATGAGGGGCCACAGACCAGGGCCGGTTCTTCATGGTGTCGTCGTCGGCCTCGTTTGCGTGGAACCACACGTTCCATTCGTCGAAGCTGAGCATGATGTCCTTTTTCGCCCGCTTCTTGGCCTTCACGAAGTCGCAGGTGGCCACGACGGTCTTGATGAAATGGTCCATGTCGTCGGACTGGGCCAGGAAGTTCTTCGTGTCGTGGAAGCGGTTGCCGTAGTAGGTGTGCAGGGAGATGAAGTCCACGCTGTCGTAGGCTTCCTCCAATACGGTGGCCTCCCACTGGGGGTAGGTGGGCATCTGGGTGTTGGAGCTGCCGCAGACGACTAGTTCCACCCCGGGGTCGATCTGCCGCATGGCTTTGGCGGTCTCGTCGGCCAGACGGCCGTACTCATAGGCGGTCTTGTGGCCGGTCTGCCAGGGGCCGTCCATTTCGTTGCCCAGGCACCAGGTCTTGATGCTGTGGGGGGCCTGCACCCCGTGGCTTATGCGCAGGTCGCTGTACTTGGTGCCGGAGGGGTGGTTGCAGTATTCCAGGAGATTGCAGGCCGCCTCGATCCCCCGGGTGCCCAGATTCACGGCCATCATCACGTCGCACCCAGCCTTTTTGGCCCAGGCGGAAAACTCGTTTACCCCCACCAGATTGGGCTCTGTGCTGCGCCAGGCAAGCTCCAAGCGCCGGGGGCGCTGGCTTTGGGGGCCAACGCTGTCCTCCCAATAGAAATTGGAGACAAAGTTCCCCCCCGGGTAGCGGACGATGGGCACCCCCAGCTCCCGCACCAGATCCAGCACGTCACGCCGAAAGCCCTCCCCGTCCGCCGAGGGGTGGCCCGGCTGGTAGATGCCCCCGTACACCGCCCGGCCCAGGTGCTCGATAAAGGAGCCGTAGAGGCGCTTGTCGACGCGGCTGATCTGAAAGTCCTTATCCAGGGTCACGCGCGCGAATTTCTTTTCTGCCGTATTTGCCATAATGATCCTCCCTTTTGTGCTTTTTTCCTTACAGACATCTTACCCCAGCCCCCGCCCCCTGTCAAGGGCATTTCCTGAAATTAGGACGTGCCTTCCCGAAATGCCGTCCTTGCTTTTCTTAGGGTTTTCGGGTATGCTGGGGGTACTATCATACTGCAAAGGGAGTATCCCCATGAAACTGAAAGACCTACGTGTTAACCACCTGACCACCCCCCTGGGCCACGCCCTGGGAAATCCCATCTTCTCCTGGACCGCTTACGACACCCCCGATAAGCGCCAGGAAAGCGCACAAGTTACCGTTCACACCGCCGAAGGGAAGCTTGCCTACGACAGCGGGCGCAGGGAGGACATCTCCTCCCTGGGCTTCGAGGCGCCCATGGAGCTTATGCCCCGCACCCGCTACGTGTGGGCCGTCACCGTGTGGGGCGACGGCGGCGACGGCGCAACCGCAGGCTCCTGGTTCGAGACGGCCAAAGAGGACGAGCCCTGGCAGGCAAAATGGATATGCGCCGGCATGGACAAAGAGGCCCACCCGCTTCTGCGCAAGGACTTTTCCCTGCCCCGGGGGGTGAAGTCCGCCCGGGTGTACGCCTGCGGGGTGGGCATCTACGAGCTCTATGTAAACGGGCAGAAGGCCGGGGACGAGTACCTATTGCCCGGCTATTACTGCTACGACGCAAACCTGGAGTACCAGACCTTCGACGTGACCGGCCTCTTAAAGAAAGGCGAAAACGCCATAGGCCTGGCCCTGGGGCCCGGGTGGTACAAGGGCGAGATGGTCTTTGACCGGTACACGAACCTGTACGGCGACACCATGCAGGCCATCTGCGAGCTGCGGGTGGCTATGGAGGACGGCACGGAGGCCGTTATCGGCACAGACGAAAGCTGGGTAAGCTTCCCCTCGCCGGTGACGTTTTCCAACATCTACGACGGCGAGCACTTCGACGCCCGCAGGCGCACCCCCGGCTGGGCAGAGCCCGGGTGCAGGGCTTTCCCCTTTGGGGTGCAGGTGCGGGAAGAAAACCGCCCCTTAGTGGCCCGCATAGGGCCGAAGATCGTGAAAAAGCAGGAGTTCGCCCCGGTGGAGATCATCACCACGCCTAAGGGCGAGACGGTCATAGACTTCGGCCAGAACATGACAGGCTGGGTGGAGTTCAGCGTAAACGAGCCCGCGGGGACGGAAGTTAAGCTCAGCTACAGCGAGGTCATGCAGCAGGGCTGCTTCTACCGGGAGAACCTGCGCTCGGCTAAGGCTGAGTACGTCTATATCAGCGGCGGGGAGCCCGCCCGGGCGCGGCCCCACTTCACCTTCTACGGCTTCCGGTATGTGAAGGTGGAGGGCGTGTCCTGTGTGCGGCCCGGGGACTTTACCGCCTGCCACATCCGCTCTGACATGGACCAGACCGGCGCTGTGGAGACCGACAACCCCCGGATAAACCAACTCTTTAAGAACGCCCTGTGGGGGCAGTTCGACAATTTCCTGGACGTGCCCACCGACTGCCCCCAGCGGGACGAGCGCCTGGGCTGGACCGGGGACGCGGCCATTATCTGTTCCACCGCCTGCAAGAACCTGTATATGCCCGCCTTCTTCCATCACTTTGTCACGAACCTGGGGCACGAGGAAAAGGCCTATGGGGGCGCGGTGCCTTTCTTTGTGCCCAGCCCCAAGGTGCCCCATGAGGATAAGCCCCTGTCCTGGGTGAACAACAACGAGAAGGGCTGCGCCATCTGGAGCGACGTGGCGACTATGATGCCCTGGGCGGTGTATGAAAACTATGGCGACGTGAACCTTCTGCGCCGGGAGTACGGCGTCATGAAGACCTGGGTAGAGCGGGTGCGCAAGGACGACGCGCTGGACGGGGACCGGGGCCTGTGGCTGCGGGGCGAGCAGCTGGGCGACTGGCTGGCCCTGGACAAGAACGCCGACTCCAAAGCCGACCAGAGCCCCTTTGGGGCCACGGATTTACAGTACACGGCCTCGTGCTTCTACTATTACTCTGCAAGCCTTACGGCCAAAGCAGCGAAAGCCCTGGGCTATGAGGAGGACCGGGCCGAGTATGAAGCCCTCGCTGAGAAGATAAAGGGGGCTGTCATTCATGAATACTTTAACGAAGACGGGACATTCAAGATAGAGGGCACCCAGACTGCCTGCGTGCTGAGCCTGTACTTTGGCATCTACCCCCAGGGTAAGAGCGGCGCTGTCTTAGACCAGCTTATAGGCCGCATAGAGGCCAAAAACTGGCACCTGGACACGGGCTTCTGCGGCACACCGTTCTTGTGCCGGGTGCTCTCAGACTGCGGGCGCAACGACGTGGCCTACACCTTGTTCCTCAATGATGACTTCCCCAGCTGGCTCTATGAAGTGAAGATGGGGGCCACCACCATCTGGGAGCGCTGGAACTCTATCCTGCCCGACGGCTCTATCAGCGGCACGGGCATGAACAGCCTGAACCACTACGCCTACGGCTCCATTGCGGACTGGATGTACCGGAACATGGCGGGCATCTGCCCCAGTGACGAGGCCCCGGGCTACAAGCGGGCGGTCATCCGCCCCATGCCCGACCCCCGGGTGCGCTTTGTGAAGGCGAAGATGGACACGGCCTCGGGCCGCTACGAGGCGGGCTGGGCTTACGACGGGGAGAAGCTCTCCTACACCGTCACCGTGCCCTTTGACTGCCAGGCGGACCTGCTGCTGCCCGATGGCCGCAGGGAGAAGCTGACGGCGGGCACGTACTCCTTCTAAACCAAAATAAAAGCAGCAAAAGGGCGGCGCCTGCAGGCGCCGCCCTTCCTTATTTATTAGAGTGAGGTTGAAATCAAAGGGTTATAACAAAGCTTTCAGGCAGTTTGCCTTCAAGGTGGCAAGCTCGTCGCGCAGGGCGGAGGGCAGCTTGTCGCCGAACTTCGTGTAGAACTCCTCCACGCCTTCGGCCTCCTTGGCCCACTTCTGCTTGTCCACTTCCAGAATGCCCTTGAGGGTCTCGATGTCGAAGTCCTCCAGGCCCTCCAGGTTGATGTCCTCGGGCTTGGGCACGAAGCCGATGGGGGTCTCCACGGCGTCCACTTCGCCCTCGCAGCGCTTGATGATCCACTCGAGAACGCGCAGGTTGTCGCCGAAGCCCGGCCAAATGAAGTGGCCTTCCTCGTCTACCCGGAACCAGTTGACGTTGAAAATCTTGGGGGCCTTGTCGCCCAGGGTCTCGCCCATCTCGATCCAGTGCTTGAAGTAGTCGCCCATGTGGTAGCCGCAGAAGGGCAGCATGGCCATGGGGTCGCGGCGCACAACGCCTACGGCGCCGGCGGCGGCGGCGGTGGTCTCAGACCCTACGATGGAGCCGATGAACACGCCGTTGTTCCAGCTGCGGGACTGATAGACCAGGGGCACAGTGTCGGGCCGGCGGCCGCCGAAGATGATGGCGGACACGGGCACGCCCTGGGTGTTTTCAAACTCGCTGGAAAGGCACGGGCAGTTCTGGGCGGGGGCCGTAAAGCGGCTGTTGGGGTTTGCGAGCTTTCCGCCCTCGGCGATAAAGTCGGGGCCGTTTACCTTCGCGCCCTTCCACTCCTCGGCGTTTACAGGGGGGGTCTTATCCAGGCTCTCCCACCAGACGGTGTTCTCGTCCAGGTTGCGGGCCACGTTTGTGAAGATGGTGCCCTTCTGGGTGGAGATGAGGGCGTTGGGGTTTGACTTCATGTTGGTGCCGGGGGCCACGCCGAAGAAGCCGTTCTCGGGGTTGATGGCGTAGAGCCTGCCGTCCGCACCCGGGCGCATCCAGGAGATGTCGTCGCCCACGGTCCAGACCTTGTAGCCCTTTGCCTTGTAGCCCTCGGGGGGAATCATCATGGCCAGGTTCGTCTTGCCGCAGGCGGAGGGGAAGGCGGCGCAGACGTACTTCACCTCGCCCTTGGGGTTCTCGATGCCCAGGATCAGCATGTGCTCGGCCATCCAGCCCTCGTTCTTGGCCTGGTAAGAGGCGATGCGCAGGGCAAAGCACTTCTTGCCCAAGAGCACGTTCCCGCCGTAGCCGGAGTTCACGCTGATGATATAGTTATCCTCGGGGAAGTGGCAGATATAGCGCTTCTCGGCGTCGATGTCGCACTTGCAGTGCAGGCCCTTCACCCAGTCGGTGCCGTCGCCCAGGGCCTCCCAGACCTTGTTGCCCACGCGGGTCATGATGCACATGTTGAGCACCACGTAGATAGAGTCGGTGAGCTCTACGCCGATCTTGGCAAGGGGCGAGCCCACAGGGCCCATGGAGTAGGGGATCACGTACATGGTGCGGCCCTTGTAGCTGCCGCGGGCGATGTCAAAGAGCATCTTGTAGGCCTTCTGGGGCTCCATCCAGTGGTTGGTGGGGCCTGCGTCCTCTTCCTTCTTGGAGCAGATGAAGGTGCGGTCCTCCACACGGGCCACGTCGTTTACCGCGGTGCGGTGGTAGTAGCAGCCGGGCAGCTTCTCCTGGTTGAGCTTGATCATCTCGCCGGTGCCGCAGGCTTCCTTCCTGAGCTCCTCGATCTGCTCCTCGCTGCCGTCGATCCACACCATGTTGTCGGGCGTGACCAGGGCTTTCATCTCTTCGATCCAGCTTAATACGGACTTATTTTGGGTCATTGTCCTTAAACTCCTTTCGCCGCCAGGGCAAATTTTGTAAGAAAAAGAATAAGAAATGCTTAAAACCGGGCGCTTACCGCCCAGTTTCCATTCTACCACACTGTCTGGAAATAATCAACGGCTTTTTGTTAAATTTCCCTCAAAAGGGAAGGCCCCCCGGCCCAATGGGCAGGGGGGCCTTAAGGGGCTTACTTTCCAAGAAGCTCCTCGGGGGACTTTTCGATATGGGGG
>CANRZD010000058.1 GCA_947644325.1 uncultured Clostridia bacterium | reverse complement strand
CTGGTGAAAAAAGAAGACCTGACCTCCGTGGAGACTGACCACAAGCTGGGCTTCCAGCTGGAGCCCCCGGAGAAAGGGGAGGAGATCGCCGTCATCACCATGGAGAGCGGGGAGGTCATCAAGCTCCGGTTCTTCCCGGAGGAGGCCCCCAAGGCCGTGTACAGCTTCAAAAAGCACGCCCTGGAGGGCTATTACGACGGCCTCAAGTTCCACCGCATCATCGAAAGCTTCATGATCCAGGGGGGCGACCCCTCGGGCACGGGCTATGCGGGGGAGAGCGTGTGGGGGGAGGAATTCGAGGATGAGTTCAGCCCCAATTTGGTGAACATCGACGGCTCTGTGTCTATGGCCAACAGCGGCCCGGGCACCAACGGCAGCCAGTTCTTCATCAACTGCACCCAGGGCGCGGCCATCGACTGGGAGAGCTACCAGCAGGGGTATGAGGTCTACAAGCAGGACCCGGCGGTGTTCACCACCATGTACAGCAGCAAGTGGGTGGACATGGACCTGGTGTCGGACGAGATGAAGAAGCTCTACGACGAGAACGGCGGCAACCTGCACCTGGACGGCTACTATTCCACCGACAAGACCGGGCACACGGTGTTCGCCCAGGTTTTCGAGGGCATGGACGGGGTGGTGGCCCTGTCCAAGACCGAGCTCAACGACCTGACCGGCGCGCCCGCCAAGGACGTGGTGATGAAAAAGGTCGAGATCGTGGAGTACAAATAAAAGGGAAGAAAGGGCCTGCCGTTTTTGGCAAGCCCTTTCTTTTTTGTCTTATGACGGCCCGCCGGCCGAAAGCTTATAGCACAGGGTCATGAGGCTGTCGTTCATATGCACGTTTTCCACAGTGACATCCGGGTGCTTCAGCACAATGTCGTAGTGGCCGAAGTTCCAGAAGGAGCGCATGCCCAGCCCGTAGAGCTCGTCAGCGATGGCCTCCACGTTCTCCTTGGGCACGCAGAGGATGGCCATGGCCGGTTGGTGCTCCTGGTAAAAGGCGCCGATGGTGTCATAGGGGCGTATATCCTGGCCGCCAATCTTCTGGCCGATGACCTTGGGGGAATTGTCAAAGACGCCGATAAGCCGAAAGCCCAGCTGCATAAAGGGCATGTGCCCGGCAATGGCCTTCCCCAGGTTGCCCGCGCCCACCAGGATGCAGGGGAACTGGTTCTGAAGCCCCAAAATTTCCTCGATGGCGGCCCGCAGCTGGGGCACGTTATACCCATAGCCCTGCTGGCCGAAGCCGCCGAAGCAGTTGAAATCCTGCCGGACCTGGGAGGCCGTAAAGCCCATTTTCTCCGAGAGCTCTTGGGAGGAAATGCGGGTGACGCTGTTTTTCGCAAGCTCTGACAGGAACCGGTGGTACCGGGGCAGGCGGCGTATCACCGACATGGAGACGGGTTTTTCTTTTCGCATGGCCCCTCCTTCCCGGAAATGTAATGGCAAAATACTTTACAGGTTGTTCTCTAGCCGCACCCGTATCTCCTCCAGGAACTCCTGGGTGCCCACCTTCTGAATATGGGGCAGGGTGGACATGGCCGCCAAGTCGCCGGTCATAACGCCCTCCTCGATGGTGTCGATGGCGGCCTTCTCCAGCTTCCCGGCAAAGTCTGTGAGACGCTCGTTCCCGTCCAGCTCGCCCCGCTTGCGCAGCGCGCCTGTCCAGGCAAAGAGGGTGGCGATGGAGTTGGTGGAGGTGGGCTCGCCCTTTAAGTGCTTGTAATAGTGGCGCTGCACGGTGCCGTGGGCGGCCTCGTACTCGCAGGTGCCGTCGGGGGCCACCAGCACGGAGGTCATCATGGCAAGGCTGCCGAAGGCCGTGGCCACCATGTCGCTCATCACGTCGCCGTCGTAGTTCTTGCAGGCCCAGATGTACCCGCCCTCGCTGCGCACCACCCGGGCCACCGCGTCGTCGATGAGGGTATAGAAATACTCGATGCCCGCCTCGGCAAACTTCCTTACGTAGTCCTTATCGTAAATTTCCTGGAAAATATCTTTGAACCGGTGGTCGTACTTCTTGGAGATGGTGTCCTTGGTGGCAAACCACAGGTCCTGTTTGGTGTCCAGGGCGTAATTGAAGCAGGACCGGGCAAAGCTCTCGATGCTGGCGTCCAGGTTGTGCATGCCCTGCACCACCCCGGCGCTGTCCTTGTAGTCGTGGATCAGGTGCTTTTCCTGGGAGCCGTCGGGCTTCGTGATGACCACTTCGGCCTTGGAGCCCTTCTCCACCAGGGTCTCGGTGTTGCGGTACACGTCGCCGTAGGCATGGCGGGCAATGGTGATAGGCTTTTTCCAGGTGGGGATGTAGGGGGTGATGCCCTTGACCAGGATGGGCGCCCGGAACACGGTGCCGTCTAAGATAGCGCGGATGGTGCCGTTGGGGGACTTCCACATCTCGTGGAGATTATATTCCGTCATGCGGGCGGCGTTGGGGGTAATGGTAGCGCACTTTACAGCCACGCCATACTTCTTGGTGGCCAGGGCCGAGTCCACCGTCACCTGGTCCCCGGTCTTGTCCCGGTTCTCAAGCCCCAGGTCGTAGTACTCCACGTTCAGGTCGATGTAGGGCAGGAGCAGAATGTCCTTTATCATCTGCCAGATGACCCGGGTCATCTCGTCGCCGTCCATCTCCACCAGGGGCGTTTTCATTTGTATTTTTTCAAATGCCATAAGTTCCTCCAATTATATAAATTTATTTCTACGCATAGCCGCGTATTTTTCAATTCCATCCCGCTGGGGCGGGGACAGCTTCTCCGGCAGGGCGTCCGGCGGGAAGAACCGCAGCTCTTCCACCTCTTCCTCCTGGCGCCGCAGGCAGCCGTGATACTTTTTGCAGATGTATACGATATCCACAATATGCACCTCGTCGCCGTTAGGGTAGACATAATGCTGGTTTTCCCCGGAAAATACCGAGAAAAGCTCCAGCTCGTCAGCCACTAGCCCGGTCTCCTCCAAAAGCTCCCGCCGGGCGGCCTCTTCGGTGTTTTCGCCTAACTCCACAGCGCCGCCCGCCATGCCCCAGCAGTGGTTGTCCGCCCGCTGCTGGAGCAGGATTTCCCCTTCCGCGTTTTCAACAATCACGCCAGCCCCACACAGCAATATAGGGGCATGGCCCACATGCTCCCGCAGAAATTGGATATAGCCAGTCATGGCGCAACCTCCTTCACTTTCAAAAAACACTTCTTTTATTATCTCTGAAAATGGATGTTCTGTCAATGCTTGGGCAGATAATTTTACCGGTTCAGCCAGGGGAAGCTTCTGAATTATCCTTAAAGAGGGATAACATATCTTTCCAGTCTGAGATACGCAGATAGGAGAAAAGGGGTTCTTCCCGGCTGTCCTTACTGGCCTTCGCGCCCTGATAGTAAACAGGGAACATACCTGCGCTGTGACAGCCGCAGATGTCCTTTTCCATGTTATCCCCGCAAAACCATACTGAAGAAGCAGGCAGGCGGGCTTTTTGCAGGGCGATTTGAAAGAGTATGGGGTCAGGCTTTCGTATGCCGTACTCGCTGGATGCTATAACAAATTCAAAAGTATGGTCAGGGAACAGGCGTTCCAGCTGCCAGCACAGCGCGCGGCCTGACCATCCAATGTTGCTTATCACCCCTGTGCGTATATTTTGGCTGCGAAGGAATGCCAGCAGCTCACACAAGTGCGGGGTTGGAAAAGTGGAAACTGTATTCTGCCAAAGCAGCTTCTCAATCTCCTCCATTGGCAGGGGAACCTCTACTCCGAGGAAATCCAGAATAGTCCGAAGCATGTGCCACTCGTGCACTTCCAGGCCAGACCGGCTGGAGTTTGAGCGGCGGCCGATAAAGTAGCGTTCCCACAGCCGGGCCGAAAAGCGTTCGGCCTGCTCTGGAGTGGCCCCGTCCGGGTTCTTTTCCACATATTGGAACACGGCCTGCCAGCCGCGAAGGTAATCGGGCTGGGACTCCTGGATCAAGGTGTCCCCATAGTCAAATAAAATCATTTCTGGTTTTTTCATAATTAAAAAAAGCTCAGCTCCCTCAGCCCAAAAATAAACAGGAATATAGTCAGCACCGAAAGCAGCGAGCTGAACACCACCAGCTGCCCGGCCAGCTTGTCGTCGCCGCCCATCTGCTGGGCCATGGTGAAGGACGACACCGCAATGGGCGAGCCGAATACCGTCAGCAGCACGGCCAGGTGGGCCCCCCGGAAGCCCAGGAAAATGGCCATGCCCAAAAACAGGACGGGGTAGAGGAGCAGCTTCATGACTAAGGTGAGGCACAGGGGCCGGGCCCGCTGGCCGATATCCCCGAAGCTGAAGGAAGCGCCCAGCATCACAAAGGCCAGGGGGGTGGCGATGGCGGACAGGTCCGAGACGGTCTTATAGAGCACCTTGGGCAGGGGGATACGGAAGACCACAAACAGGATGCCGGCGGCGGAGGCCAGGATCAGGGGGTTTGTGAGGATGCCCCCCAGTATCTTCATGAGGCTGGGCTTTTTGCCGTTAAAGGACTCCAGGGAAACCACCGCCAGCATATTGTACAGGGGAATGATGACGGCGATGAGAATAGCGGCCAGCCCGGCGGCCGCGTCGCCAAAGAGGGCCGTGCTGATGGGGATGCCGAACAGCACGAAGTTGCTGCGGAACATCCCCTGGAGCATAACGCCCCGGCGGGCGTTTTCGTGCTCCAGCAGAATCACGAGGCACAGGGACACAAGAAACTGCAGCAGCACCCCCGCGACCGTAAAGAGCAAAAGCTTCGAATCAAAGCTCACGGCCAGGTCCGTGTTATATATGTTCAGAAAGACGAGCAGGGGCAGGAAGATCTTGAAGATCACGGCGTTCATCTGACGCACCGAGGTCTCGTTCATCAGGCCCGAGAGCTTGACCACATACCCCGCGGCCAGCAGCAGGAAAATTGGCAGCACGATCTCCAGGGCAATGCGCAGGCTTTCCATAAAAAGAACCACTCCATTCCTATTCTGTGTTCCCCACCAGTATAGCATAATTGGGAGTATTAGGCAAATTTTTATTGCCGGGGCCGGGGCCCTTTACTCTGGCGGTTTTTTTTGGTATAATTGTCCCAGGACTTACACGGAGGAGGATTTTTTATGCAAATGACGTTTCGCTGGTACGGCGAAGGCAACGACAGCATCACCCAGGAGCAAATAAAGCAGATACCCGGCGTGACGGGCCTGGTGTGGGCCCTGCACGACAAGGCCCCCGGGGAGGTCTGGGAGGTCGGGGAGATCGAGGAGATGCGCAGGCAGATCGAGGGCCACGGCTTTAACATGGACGTGGTGGAGAGTGTGAACGTCCACGATGACATCAAGATCGGCCTGCCCACCCGGGACAAGTACATCGAAAACTACAAGCAGACCTTAAAGAACCTGGCGAAATTCGGGGTGAAGGTGGTCACCTACAACTTCATGCCCATTTTCGACTGGACCCGCACGGACCTTTTCCACCCCATGGGCGATGGCTCCACGGCGCTTTTCTATGAGAAGGAGAAGATACAGGGCGACTATAAGGAAATGGCCGACTACATCCTGAAGAACCTGAACGGCCTGACCTTCCCCGGCTGGGAGCCCGAGCGCATGGCAAAGCTGGACGAGCTTTTCGAGGCCTACCGCCCGGTCACCAAGGAGATGCTGTGGGAGAACCTGCGCTATTTCCTCACGGCCCTCATGCCCACCTGCCACGAGACCGGCATCAAAATGGCCATACACCAGGAAGACCCGCCCTGGGATATCTTCGGCCTGCCCAGGCTCCTTGTGGTCAAAGAGTCTATCGGTAAGTTCCTCTCTATGGTAGACGACCCCTATAACTGCCTGTGCCTGTGCTCGGGCTCTCTGGGCGCTAACCCCAAAAACAACGTGGCGGACATCATCCGCACCTACTGTGACCGCATCGCCTTTGCCCATGTGCGAAACGTAAAGCATTTCGAAAACGGCGACTTCACCGAAGCCTCCCACCGGGACTGTGACGGGGACACGGGCATTCGGGAGATCATGCGGGCCTACCATGACTGCGGCTACGAGGGCTACATGCGCCCGGACCACGGCCGGCATATCTGGGGGGAAAAGTGCCGCCCCGGCTACGGCCTCTATGACCGGGCCCTGGGCATCATGTACCTGTGGGGATGCTGGGACATGATGGAGCGGGAAGCGGGGAAGATTTGAAGCTATGGAAAACAGGAAGCCGGGCTTTGAGGAGAAAATGGCCGAGCGCTTTGGGAAAGATTCTGTTCTGGCGCTGGCCACTGTGTGGGGCGGCAGGCCCCATGTGCGGTACGTGAACGCCTATTACGAGGACGGGGCCTTTTACATCGTCACCTACGGGCTCTCCAATAAAATGAAGCATATCGCCGAAGACCCGGCGGTGGGGCTTGCGGGGGAGTGGTTTACGGGCCACGGCCTGGGGGAGAGCCTGGGGGCCTGGGGGTTAGATGAGAACCGCCCTCTTACAGAGAAACTGGAAAAAGCCTTCTCCCAGTGGCTGGGAAACGGCCACACGGACCTGGAGGACGAAAACACCGTCATCCTGCGGGTCAGGCTCACAGACGGGCTGCTGCTCTCCCACGGGGCCCGGTACGAGATGGAACGGCCGGTGGGCCTGTGAAAAGAGGGATAGGAAACCATGTACCCAAAAGAAATCGAGAAATTTTTACTGAAGGTCCAGAAGCCCGGCCGCTATGTGGGGGGCGAAGTGAACTCGGTGGTAAAGGACAAGAAAGACGTGGAGGTGCGCTTTGCCTTCTGCTTCCCCGATGTGTACGAGATCGGCATGTCCCACCTGGGCATCAAGATCTTATACGGGGCCTTTAATCAGGTGCCCTACTTCTGGTGCGAGCGGGTGTTCGCCCCTTGGGTGGACATGGAAGAACAGATGGCGGCGCACCACATCCCCCTGTACGCCCTGGAGAGCGGCGACCCGGTGAAGGACTTTGACTTCATCGGCTTCACTTTGCAGTACGAGCTCAGCTACACCAATGTGCTGCGGATGCTGGAGCTCTCGGGCGTCCCCCTGAAAAGCGAGGAGCGCACAGAGCTTATGAACATCGTGGTGGGGGGCGGCCCCTGCGCCTGCAACCCGGAGCCGTTGGCGGACTTCTTCGACCTATTCTTCCTGGGGGACGGGGAGGAAGTGGACATGGAGGTCATGGAGCTGTACCGCCGGTGCAAGAAGGAGGGGAAGGGATAGCCCGAGTTCCTGCGGCTGGCGGCGCAGATAGATGGGGTGTACGTGCCGTCCCTCTACCATGTGGAATATAACGAAGACGGCACGGTGAAACGCTACACCCCCAAAGACGGCGCCCCGGCCACCGTGAAAAAGCGCGTGGTGCTTGATATGGACAGCGCCTACTACCCGGATTCCTTCCCGGTGCCCATGATAGAGGTGGTGCACAGCCGCATTGCCGAGGAGGTGCTGCGGGGGTGCATACGGGGGTGCCGGTTCTGCCAGGCGGGGTTCCTGTACCGGCCTTTCCGGGAAAAGAGCATCGACACCATTGACGTCCAGTGCCGGGCCCTGTGCGCCTCTACGGGGTACGATGAGATCTCCCTTTCGTCCCTGAGCACCAGCGACTACAGTAAGCTCAACGAGCTCATCGACCGCCTGCACCAGTGGACGGAAAAGGACAAGGTGAGCCTGTCTTTACCCTCCCTGCGGGTGGACGGCTTCTCGCCGGAGCTCATGGAGCGCATCAACTCGGTGCGCAAGAGCGGCCTGACCTTCGCCCCGGAGGCGGGCTCTCAGCGCATGCGAAACGTCATAAACAAGAACGTCACCGAAGAAGAGTTGCTGCACACGGTGAACGTGGCCTTTACGGAGGGCTGGACGCGCATCAAGCTGTATTTTATGATCGGCCTGCCTACAGAGACCATGGAGGACGTGCTGGCGATCCTGGACCGGGGAAAGAAAGTGGTGTACACTTTCTCTGAAAACAAAGAGAAGCCCCGGGGTAAGGCGGTGGAGGTGGCTTTGAGCGCCGCCGCCTTTGTGCCCAAACCCTTCACGCCCTTCCAGTGGTTCGGCCAGGACACCATGGAGGCCCTGCGGGAGAAGCAGCGGGAGCTCACTGGCCATGTGCGCTCCCGGCGGGTGAGCGTAAGCTACCACGGGGCTAAGACGAGCTTTTTGGAGGCCGTCTTCGCCCGGGGGGACCGCAGGCTCTGCGCTGTGATGGAAAAGGCCATGGAGCTGGGCCTGCACTTTGACGGGTGGGATGACCAGTTCGACTTTGACAAGTGGATGCAGGCCTTTGACGCCTGCGGCCTGGACCCGGCCTTTTACGCGACCCGCCCCCGGGGAAAGGACGAAATTTTCCCCTGGGACCACCTGGACTACGGGGTCACGAAGGATTTCCTGTGGAAGGAGTGGGAGCGGGCCCACCAGGGGTTCACCACCCCCAACTGCCGGGAAAAGTGCGCGAACTGCGGGGCATCCTGCTACAAAGGGGGGCTGTGCGTTGAAAAACGTCCGGATATGGTTTGAAAAAAAGGGTTCGGCCAAGTATATTTCCCACCTGGACCTGACCCACTGCATGGCCCGGGCCCTAAAGCTCTCGGGCCTGCCCGTGTGGTACACCCAGGGCTTTAACCCCCGCATCTACATGACCTTTGCCATGCCCCTGTCCCTGGGGTCCAGCGGGGAGCGGGAGTGCATGGACATCCGATTGACGGAAGAAGATTTCCCCACAGAGGGCATACCGGAAAAGATAAACCCACGCCTGCCCGGGGACATCACCGTGTGGGGCGCCGGGGAGCCCAAAAGCAAGCTGGACGCCATCGCCTTTGCCGACTATGAAATGAAGCTGGAGACCCCGGACAGCGCCCTGCTGGAGGGGAAGATCAAAGGGCTTCTGGGGGGCGGGCCGGTCATTGTCATGAAGCACGGGAAGAAGGGGGGCAAGGAGCTGAACATCGCCCCGTATTTTTCGGGCCTTACTATGGACAGCACCCGGCGGGACAGCCTTCTTCTACAGGTGCGGCTGCCCTGCAGCGTCTCCGGCAGCGTGAACCCCGGGCTGCTTTTAGAGGCCCTGAAGCGCTGGGAAGGGATAGAGCTTTACACCGAAATCACCCGGAAAAGGCTTCTGCTGGAAGATTTTTCCGAAATCCAGTAAAAAATCCCTTGCAAAACGCCCGACTGTGTGGTAGAATATTTAAGCATTTGAGTTCTGCGGGTATCCTCAAAGGCTTGCCCGTGGGGGTCTGGGCGCGTTAACCGCGCAGGAAGCGGACAGTCCGCTGCCGGTCTCCGGCATGAATGTCTGAAATAATTTACTTGGAGGAATATCAAATGGACGCACTGAAAATCATTTCTCAGGATTCTCTTCGCGAAGAGATCCCCCAGTTCGGCATCGGCGACACCGTGCGGGTGGACGTGAACATCCGCGAAGGCGAGCGCGAGAGAATCCAGCAGTTTGAGGGCACCGTCATCGCCCGCAAGGGCAGCGGCATCAGCGAGACCTTTACGGTGCGCCGGGTGTCCTACGGCGTAGGCGTGGAGAGGGTCTTCCCCCTTCATTCCCCCAACGTGAAGGCCGTGAAGGTAGTGCGCTACGGCCGTGTGCGCCGGGCGAAGCTCTATTATCTGCGCGACCGCGTGGGCAAGGCCGCCAAGGTCAAGGAGCAGATCAAGTAAGAAAACCGCATACGCACACAAAAAGGGACATGAAAGTCCCTTTTTTGCTATCAAGGAGGCTTTGGGGGCGATACCCGATGAAGGGAACGGCAGAAAACGGACAGAAGTCCAAAAAATTCAGAATAACCACCAGTATTTTCCTGGATTGGGTGGAGGAACTGTCCATAGCCCTGGTGCTCATCGCCGCGGCGTTCACCTTCTGCTTCCGGGTCATTACGGTGTCGGGCACGTCTATGGTGCCCAATTTTGAGGACGGCGACCGCATCCTGGTGGTCCACTCCTTTTCAGAGCCCAGGCCCGGGGACGTGGTGGTCATCGTCAACGTGCTGGAGGAGCCCATCATCAAGCGGGTGGTGGCCACTGAGGGCCAGACCGTGGACTTTGACTACGCGGCCGGGGCCGTGCTCATAGACGGCAGGCCCCTGGACGAGACGGCCTTCGGCCTGGAAAACGGCATCACCGAGTACCCCTACACCTCCTTTGAGCTGCTGGATTTCCCCCAGACTGTGCCAAAGGGCTGCGTGTTCGTGCTGGGGGACAACCGGGCGGTGTCGGAAGACAGCCGGTATCAGGTCATCGGCATGGTGGACCGGCGGGACGTGTTGGGGAAGGCGGTCTTCCACCTGTTCCCGCCCCGGGGCCTGGGGCCGGTGTGAGCGCTTTATTATTCAGAAAGGGTGAGTGTCATGGCGGAAACGCAGCGTATGGAAGGAAAGCAGAAGCAGAGCTTTGAGGGCTCTGTGCTGGAGTGGGTGGAGACCATCCTGTTCGCCATTATATTTGTATCCGTGGTGTTCACCTTCGCGGCCCGGGTCATCACGGTGGACGGCCGCTCTATGGAGCCCACCTACTACCACGGGGACCGGGTGCTGGTATCCGGCTATGCCGGGGAGATCGACCAGGGGGACGTGGTCATCGTCATACACGCCCTGCAGGAGCCCATCATCAAGCGGGTGGTGGCCACCGGGGGCCAGGTAGTGGATTTTGACCGGGAGGCCGGGGAGCTCATGGTGGACGGCCAGGTGGTAAAGGGGGAGGCCTTCGGCATTGAAAACGGCATCACCTTTGTGCCGGACGCCGCGGGCCAGGTGCTGGAATTCCCCCAGACGGTGCCGGAAAACTGCGTCTTCGTGCTGGGGGACAACCGGGGCAATTCCACGGACAGCCGGTACGTTTCCGTAGGCATGGTGGACCACAGGAACATTTTGGGCAAGGTGGTATTTAACCTCTATCCCTTCTCCAAAATGGGCCGTCCCGCGTAAAAAGACAGGAGGGGTACTATGGGCGAGGTCATGTCCATCCAGTGGTTTCCGGGCCACATGGCAAAGACCAGGAGGAAGATAGGGGAGGACCTGAAGCTGGTGGACGTGGTGGCGGAGATTTTAGACGCCCGCGTGCCGAAAAGCAGCGCGAACCCGGTGCTCAGGGACCTTATCCGCTCGAAGCCCCGGGTGGTGCTGCTGAACAAAAGCGATATGGCAGACCCCTGGGAAACGGCGAAATGGGTGGACCATTTCAAGGACCAGGGCCTTCGGGCCATCCCCATCGAGAGCAAGACCGGCAAGGGCATCCCGGCCTTTTACAGCGCGGCCCGGCAGGTGCTGTCAGAGCAGATCGCCGCCTGGGAGCGCAAGGGCATGGTGGGCCGCCCCATCCGGGTCATGGTGCTGGGGGTGCCCAATGTGGGCAAGTCCTCCTTTATCAACCGCATCATCGTAAAGGGCGGCGCGGGCAGGGCCGAGGTGCGGGACAAGCCCGGGGTCACCCGGCAGAACCGCTGGTTCACCGTGGGCAAGGGCTTCGAGCTGCTGGACACCCCGGGGGTGCTGTGGCCCAAGTTCGAGGACCCGGTGGTGGGGGAGCATCTGGCCTTTACCGGCGCTGTGAAGGATGAGATACTGGATATAGAGGGGCTGGCCTGTCGGCTGCTGGAGCTTTTGCAGGAATTGTACCCCAAAAACCTGCAGGAGCGCTACAAGCTGCAGCTGGACCCGGAAACGCCCTTGGAAGGGTATGAGCTTTTGGAGCGCATCGGGCGCAGCCGGGGGATGCTCGTTTCAGGCGGGGAGATCAACACCGAGCGGGCGGCCATCACCCTGCTGGACGAGTACCGGGGGGGCAGGCTGGGGCCCATGACCCTGGAGCAGGTGTCGCCTTAGGAGGGATGTCTACATGGACGCGTATGCCTATGAGAGGCTGGCGGAGGCCCGGGGGTTCCGGGCGGTCTGCGGCATAGACGAGGCCGGGCGCGGGCCCCTGGCGGGGCCGGTGTGCGCGGCGGCGGTGATCTTGCCCCTGGGGTGCGAGATCGAGGGGCTGGACGACTCTAAAAAGCTCACGGAGAAAAAGCGGGAGCAGCTTTTTGACGTGATCCTGGAGAAGGCCCGGGCCTATGGCATCGGCTGGGCAAGCGAGGGGGAGATCGACGAGATCAACATCCTGCAGGCCACCTTCCTGGCCATGGGCCGGGCGGTAGAGGCCCTGCAGCTTCCCCCGGACTGGGCCATGGTGGACGGCAACCGCATGCCCCCGCTGCCGGTGCCCGGGGAGGCCATCGTGAAGGGGGACGGCAAGTCTGCCAGCATCGCGGCAGCGTCCATCCTGGCGAAGGTCAGCCGGGACCGCCTTTTGCGGGAGCTGGACGGGAAGTACCCCCAGTACGGCTTCGGGAAGCACAAGGGCTACGGCACCAAGGCCCACTATGCGGCCATCAAGCAGTACGGGGTGCTGCCCGTGCACCGGAGGAGCTTCTTAAAAAATCTCTCTGAGAAATAAAGGGAGGCGGGGCCCAATGGAAAAAAAGACGGCCGGGGCTCTGGGCCGCATGGGGGAAGAATATGCGGCCCGCCGCCTGGAGCAGCAGGGCTGCGAGATACTGGCCCGAAACTACCACTCGCGGTTTGGGGAGATCGATATCGTGGCCCGGCGGGGGGAGTTGCTTTTGTTTGTCGAGGTCAAGGCCCGCAAGGGGGGCGCTATGGTCTCTCCCTGGGAGGCGGTGACGCCGGGGAAGCAGCAGAAGCTTCTGCTCACAGCGGAAAGGTATCTTATGGAGCACCCGAGCTTCTCAGCCCTGCAGCCCCGCTTTGACGTGGCCGCGGTGTATATGCGGGCGGGGGAGATCGTAAAAATGGAGTATCTGGAAAATGCCTTTACGGCGTGAGGAGGGAGTTTTTTGCGCTATTTTGACCTGCACTGCGACACCATGACCGAGTGCGCCCTGCACGATAAGCCCCTAAAGCAGAACGACCTGCACGTGAGTCTGGAAAAGGTCCGGGCCCTGGAAAGCTACGCCCAGTGCTACGCCGCGTGGATACCGGATAACCTGCGGGGGGAGGAGGCCTTTGGGCGCTTCTGCCGGATCGCGGACCGGCTGGAAAAAGAAGTCAGGGAGAATAAAGAGGAGCTGGCCCTCTGCCGGGCCCCGGGGGACCTGGGGCGGGCCGCCGCCCAAAAGAAGCATGCCGCCATATTCACGGTGGAAAACGGCGCGGCCTTAGGGGGGGACCTTTCGAACATCGCCGCCTTCCGGGAGCGGGGTGTAAAGATGTGCACCTTGACATGGAACGGTGAAAACGAGCTGGGCCGGGGCGTCCTGGCGGAAGGCGCCCTGGGGCTCACGGAATTCGGCAGGCAGGCGGTGCGGGGCTTTGAGGAAGCGGGGATACTCATAGACCTTTCC
>CANRZD010000057.1 GCA_947644325.1 uncultured Clostridia bacterium | reverse complement strand
CCGGCTCATCATGATGTACGACGGGAAGATCATCATCGACGTCTCCGGCGAGGAAAAGAAAAAGCTCACCGTGCCCCAGCTGCTGGAGCTCTTCAATAAAGTCAGCGGCTCGGACGAGGCGGACGACAAGCTGCTGCTCTCTTAAAAGGGAAGCGGGAAACAAAGCATTGCAAAGACCCTGCTGCCTGTGGTATAATACCATAAATCAGACTCATACGGCAAAAACCCCAAAAACACGGGGGAATCCCCCAGAAAGAGGTAGAAGCGGATGAAGCAGCAGGGCAAAACGTGGCGGCCCCTAGTGTACGCTATTCTTTTTATCATGGCGGTATCCGTCCTGTTTTTGCTGTACACCGCGCAGAACCAGGGCCGCATACGGGAGCAGAACCGGGTGTACGCGGAGGACTCCGCCCGGCAGGTGGCCGGGCGCATCGAGAGCGAGTTTGACGGCGCGCTGCAGCGCATTGAGAACAGCGCTTATCTTGTCAGCGCCGGGGGCTATGAGATCACCCCCCCAGGTCTTAAAGGAGATGGAGGAGAACACCGCCTTCGACGCCATCCGCTTTACAAACGCCCAGGGCCTGAACCTGGCGTCCAATGGGGACACCAACGACAGCTCGGACCGGGCGTATTATGTCCGGGGCATGAAAGGGGAAAGCGGCCTGGAGATCGTGTCAGAGTCCCGGCTGACGGGCAAGCCCATGATGGCCTTTTTTGCCCCGGTCTACGGGGACGGGGAGATAACCGGCATGTTCTTGGGGCTCTATTTCGCGGAGGACTACCTGCAGGACATGCTCTCCACCAGCTATTTCGGCGAGCAGGCTGCCGTGTACCTCTGCGCCCGGGACGGCCGGGTCATCGCAAGCTCCAGCGGCGAAATCTACGGCCAGGACCTGCTCTCCGCCCTGGCGGGCTCCGGGGTCATTGACAGCGGGACGGAAAAAGCGGCCCGGGCCGTGTTCGAAGAAGGGGGGCAGGCGGCCCTGCAGTGCGAAAAGGGCAGCAAGACCGACAACCTCTGCGTGCTGCACCTGCCAGACCACGACTATATGCTGGTGCAGGCCTTCCCCCAAGAGGTCACCCAGGCCATGCTGCGCCGGGCCAATATGGCCGGGGTGCTGCTGGAGATCTGCCTTTTGGGGCTGTTTGTGATCTACATCGTGTTCCTGGTGGTGCGGAGCAGCCGGGAGCGCAAGGAGCTGAGAAAGCAGAACACCCAGTTCGGCTATGTGCTGGACGGGTTCAAGATCCTCTTTATGTCCCGCTCCCTTACGGTAGATTTGAAAAACAACACCTATTCCTACATGGGGGGGCAGCTTCCCCTGGACGGCGGGCTGCAGATGGAGGGTTCTTACGACGACATCCTCCGGGTCCACGGGGCGGACATCGTGGGGGAGGAGGAGCAGCAGCGCTTTCGGGAGACCTTCCGGGCGGAGTCCATCACAGAGATTTTGTCCTCGCAGGACACCTTCACCTATGAGTGCCATGTGAACCGGGACGGCCAGGAGGACTGGGAGCACCTGATCGCCGTGTGCCTGCGCCGGGAGGAGGGCCGGGCGGTGCATATCCTCTACATCCGGCAGAACGTCACGGAGGTAAAGCAGCGGGAGCTAAAACAGACCCAGGCCCTGCAGGACGCCCTGATGCGGGCCCAGCACGCAAACCAGGCCAAGACCACCTTCCTGTCCAACATGTCCCACGACATACGCACGCCCATGAACGCCATCATCGGCTTTGCGACTATAGCGGCCAACCACATGGAGCGCCCGGACCAGGTGCGGGACTGCCTGCAGAAGATCCTTTCCTCCAGCAACCACCTGCTGGGGCTCATCAACGACATCCTGGACATGAGCCGCATCGAAAGCGGCAAGCTGCAGATCCATAACCAGGAGTGCAACATCCCCGAGCTCATGCACAATCTGGTAAACATCATCCAGCCCCAGGTGAAGTCAAAGCAGCTGGAGATGTTCATCGACACTTTCGGGGTGGAAAACGAGGACGTGATAGCCGACCCCTTAAAGCTCAACCAGATTTTCATCAACCTCATGGGCAACGCCGTGAAGTACACCCCCGCCGGGGGCACGGTGAGCTTCCGCATCCAGCAGGGGCCCGCCTATAAGCAGGGCTGGGGCCAGTATGTGTTCATCGTGAAGGACACGGGCATCGGCATGTCCAAGGAGTTCGTGGAGCACATCTTCGAGCCCTTCGAGCGGGAGTCCACCGCCACCCGCAGCGGCATACAGGGGGCGGGCTTGGGCATGGCCATCACCAAGAGCATTGTGGACATGATGGGCGGGGAGATCACGGTAGAGAGCGAAGTGGGCAAGGGCAGCACCTTCACGGTGAAAGTGCCCCTGCAGCTGCAGGACCTGGAAAAGAGCGCCGCCCAGATCAAGGAACTGGAGGGGCTTCGGTCCCTGGTGGTGGACGACGACCTGAACGCCTGCGACAGCGTCAGCAGGATGCTCAAGAGCCTGGGGCTGCGGTCCGAGTGGACCACCTCCGGCAGGGAGGCGGCCTATCGGGCCAAGTCCGCCCACGAGGACGGGGACCCTTACCACACCTATATCATCGACTGGCAGATGCCCGAGATGAGCGGCATCGAGACCGCCCGGCGGATACGCGGGGTGGTGGGGGAGGACGCCCCCATCATCATCCTCACCGCCTACGACTGGACCGACATCGAGGAGGAAGCAAGGGAAGCGGGTGTCACCGCCTTCTGCGCGAAGCCCCTGTTTATGTCTGACCTGAAGGCCGCGCTGCTTTCGGCCAACCACCTGGACGGGGAAGGGAAGCCCCATGGGGCGGCCCCCTGGGACCAGGTGGACTTTACCGGCCGGCGGCTGCTTCTGGTGGAGGATAACGAGCTCAACCGGGAGATCGCCACGGTGATACTGGAGGAGGCCGGGTTCTGCATCGAGGCCGCGCCGGACGGCACGGACGCGGTGAGCATGATGGAAAAGGCGGAGGAGGGCTATTACGACGCGGTGCTCATGGACGTGCAGATGCCAGTGATGAACGGGTACGAGGCCACCAAGGCCATCCGGGCCATGGGCCGCCGGGACGCAAAGACCCTGCCCATCATCGCCATGACCGCCAACGCCATGGAGGACGACAAGGAGGCCGCCCTGAAAAGCGGCATGAACGCCCACATCGCAAAGCCCCTGGACATTCAGCGGCTTATGGAGGTGCTGGGGCAGTATCTGCGCTAGGGCGGCAGGAATCAGGAAGGAGGGCCTTTATGGCCATTGAAAAAGTACGGGAGTATTTTGCCCGGTTGGGCATAGAAGACCGGATATTGGAATTCGACGTTTCCAGCGCCACGGTAGAGCTGGCGGCCCGGGCCCTGGGCTGCGAGCCCTGCCGCATCGCCAAGACCTTGTCCTTTATGGCAGAGGGCCGGGCCCTGCTCATTGTGGCGGCGGGGGACGCCAAGGTGGATAACCCCCGGTATAAGGCCCAGTTCGGCACAAAGGCCAAGATGCTCTCCCCCCAGGAGGCGGAGGAGCTGGTGGGCCACAAGGTGGGCGGCGTCTGCCCCTTCGGCATCCCAGAGGGGGTGCGGGTGTATCTGGATGAATCCCTCAAGCGCTTTCAGACGGTGTTCCCGGCCTGCGGCAGCAGCAACAGCGCCATAGAGCTGACGCTGGAGGAGCTGGAGAAATATTCCGGCTTCACCGCCTGGGTGGACGTGTGCAAGGGCTGGAGAGAGGAATAGGGGGCCTGCCCCTATAAGAAGGCGGAGGGGGCGGCGGGCCCTCTCTGCCGTTTTATTTTCGTCTGTCCCCTTTTCAAACAGACGCGCATATGCTATAATAATTTTATCTCTTTGAGCCGGGGATTTTACTGGGGGTGCGGCCATGGCCCTAAAAGCGAAGAAAAGGATAACGCCCGGGCGGCTTTTGGTCCTTTTGGCGGCGCTTTTGCTGTTTTCCTGCGCGTCCGGGGTGTTTTTCCTCTCCAATAAGATTGGCAGGGAGATACGCTCCTCCTCGGAAAATTCCCTGCGGGAGATCCTCTCCATCATCACCCAGCACACAGACCAGATGTTCCTGCGGGACGAGCAGGCCCTGCTGCGGTGGGCAAACGTCTTTGAGAAGATGGACCCGGAGGACATAAGCCCCTCCCTGCAGCTCATCGAAAAGGACGACCAGATCGCCGCCCTGGCCTTTATCCCCGCGGGGGAGGAGCTGGGCATCACAAACAGCGGCGAAAGCTTCGACCCCGCAGAGTTCGAATTTTCCGGCGGCCGCTTTGTGAGCCAGGCGGAGATGTCCGCCCCCTACATGGGCAGCGTGGGCGCCTGGTGCTACTGCCTGAAAACCGAGCTCTCCCAGGAGGGCCGCCCCCTGGGCATCCTCTACGGGGAGTTCATCTACGACAACTTCCGGGATATGATCCCCCAGGAGTTCTATTCCAACGACGGCGTCATCTACATGATGGACGCGGAGTCCGGGCGGTTCGTGGTGCACCCCAACAACCTGGCCGGCACAAAGGGCGGCAATCGGAACCTGAGTTTCTTTTTAGAGCACAACGAGGTCACGGACGCGGGGATGCTGGAGGAGATAAACGACGGCATCGCCCACGGGGACCGCATGATGATACGCCTGACCCTGGTGGGGCGCCCGGCCTACATGTACTTCTGGCCCACAGAGGAGGGCAGGCACTACCTGGTGGGCTTTGTGCCCGAGGACAGCATTTCCCGGCTGTCTGACTCTGTGACCCTCACCATCGTCTTCATGATCGCCCTGGTAGGGGCCCTGCTTTTGGTGCTGGCGGTGGCCTACGTGGTCTACTACCGCTACAACAAGCGCATAGAGGCCGAGCGCGCCCGGGAACAGGAGCGGCATATGATAGAAGTAAAGCAGGCCCTGGAGCTGGCCCAGTCCGCCAACCGCTCCAAGTCTGTGTTCCTTTCCAACATGTCCCACGACATACGCACGCCTATGAACGCCATCATCGGCTTTTCCACCCTGCTCATGCGGGACGCCGGGGACCCCCGCAAGGTGCGGGAGTACACCCGGAAGGTGTCGGCCTCCAGCCAGCACCTTCTGAGCCTGATAAACGACGTGCTGGACATGAGCAAGATCGAAAGCGGCAAGATGGTGCTGAATATAGGCCCCTTCGAGCTTTTCCACGTGGCGGCGGCCGTAGACACGGTGATACGCCCCCAGGCAGCCGACAAGGGCCAGACATTAGAAGTGCTGGTGGAGGGCCTGGGCCACGAGTCCCTTCTGGGGGACGAGACGCGGCTCAACCAGATCCTCATAAACCTTCTCTCCAACGCGGTGAAATACACCCAGGAGGGCGGGCACATCCAGTTCATCCTGCGGGGCGCGGGGCACACCAAGCGGTCCCAGGACATTGAAATCTTAGTGCGGGACAACGGCTACGGCATGACGCCGGAGTACTGCGAGCATATTTTCGAGGCCTTCACCCGGGCGGAGAACAGCACCACCAACAAGGTCCAGGGCACCGGCCTGGGTATGGCCATCACCAAGGGCACCGTAGATCTCATGGGCGGCGCCATCCAGGTGGAGAGCGAGTACGGCAAGGGCAGCACTTTCACGGTACGGCTGTCTTTGGCAGCGCCAGAGCACAAGGAGCCCGACCCCTTCTGGCAGGAGCGGGGCTTCCGCCGCGTCCTGGCCGCAGGCGGCCCGGGGCTGTGCGGGGATATCCGCCGGCTGATGGGGGACACCGGCGTGAAAGTGGATACGTCAGCCCCCAGGGACGCCCTCTCTATAGCCCGGAAGGCCCGGGAGCAGGGGGAGGGGTTTGATGCCTTCCTGCTGGACTGGGAGGAGAAGGAGAGCCCCCAGGCGGCCGCATCGCTTAAAAAGGACTTCCCCCAGGCGCCCATTCTGGCGCTGGCCCCTGCTTCCTGGGCCGGGCAGACGGAGGACGAAAACATTTCCGCTTTCCTGCAGGGGCCCTTCTTCGCCCTGCACTTGAAGGAGCGGCTTCTGGACCTGTGCCGGGACCAGGAACTGCCGGAGGAGACGGTACCCGACCTGCTGAACGGCTGCCATTTCTTGGCCGCAGAGGATAACGAGCTCAACGCGGAGATCCTTATAGAGCTCTTAAAAATGCAGGGCGCGGACTGCCATGTCGTAGAAAACGGCCAGCTGGCCGTAGAAGCCTTTGAAGGTTCCCAGCCCGGGCAGTACGACGCCATACTCATGGACGTGCGGATGCCTGTCATGGGCGGATATGAGGCCGCCCGGCGCATACGGGCCCTTAGTAGGCCCGACGCCGGGACCATCCCCATTGTGGCCATGACGGCCAACGCCTTTACCGAGGACGTGGCCGACGCTATGGCGGCGGGCATGAACGCCCACGTGCCAAAGCCCGTGGACACAGGGCTTTTGAACCGTACTTTGGCGGAGATCACCCAGAAGACCCCAACATGTATCAGCGAAGGAGAGGAGACCCCATGAAAAGAAGCTGTATCAAACGTTGTACGGCGGGCCTGCTGGTCCCGGTGCTGCTGGCCGGTCTGGCCGGCTGCGGCGGGGACGGGGAGGCCGTCAAGCGGGAGAATGTGGCACAGACGCGCCCCGTCCAGCTGTTCGGACCCAATACCCGGGCGGCCCTTTCCAAGGCTGTGGAGGACATGAGCCCCGCCGAGCGCATGTACGCCCTGGCGGAGAAGGAAAGCGGCGTGACCATTGACTTCAACACCTACCAGGCCGAGGACTACAAAGACAAGACCTACGACGAGGTCTGCCTGGACCGGGTGCGCAGCGGCATGGGGGACGACCTGCTTCTCATGAACGCCGACGTGATTTCCGCCCTGGGCAAGGAAGGGAGGCTTTCGGACCTTTCCGGGATGGAGGCCGCCTCGAAGCTCCGTGACTGCGCCCTTACCGCCAACACCATCGGCGGGAAGCTGGTGGCCATCCCCCAGGAGATCGTGGCCTACGGGCTCTTCTGCAATGTGGACCTATTTAAGAAATATGAGCTGGAGCTGCCTGAGACCCCCGAGGACCTGCTGCATTGCTGTGAGGTCTTCCAGAAAAACGGCATCGAGTACCCCATCGGGGCCAACCGCTGGTGGCTGGAGATCTTCGTGCTGGCCCAGGGCTTCTCTGACATGTATATAAACGGCGACCCGGCCGCGGAGATAGCGGCCCTCAATGCAGGGGAGGCAAAGCTCAGCGACTACATGCGCCCGGGCCTCGAATACCTGCAGGCGCTCTTTGACAAGGGCTACATCGACTATAAGACCGCCTACACCTACGAGGCCATGGACGAGGCCCCCAAGTTCCTCGTCCAGGAGACGCCCATTGTCATGAGCTACCAGGGGGCCGCCGCGCCGGAACGCAACTACGGGGCCCCGGACTTCAACATGGAGGTCATCGGCGTGCCCAGCGATTTAGGGCAGGTTCCGGTGCTGTCCATCGCGGGCTCCGGCATCCCGGAAGACGCGCCCCACAAGGATAACGCCCTGGCCCTCTTTGAGGAGATGTTCGATGAGGACATCCTTACAGACTACGTGAACGCCAACGGCTCCATCCCGGCCGTCAAGACAGAGCTGGAGGGCCTAAGGCCTCTTAAATGCTCGAAGCGCCTGAGTGACAGCGTGGACGCCGGCGATTACGTTTTGGCCACAAACGCCAGCCTCAACGTAGAGCTGTGGGGCAACACCTGCACCATCGTGCAGCACCTGATGGCAGGGGCCAGCGTGGAAGAGTGCCTGAAAGAATTCGACGCGCTGCAGGAGGCCGTCAAGTGACCCGGGGGGCCATGGCGGCGGCCGCGGGCGGAAAGGGCCATCTGGTCCAGCGCATCCTCCATTTGCTGCAGGTCTTGGAGGAGCGGCATATGGACATCGGGCAGGCGCCCCAGGGCTGGCAGCCGGAGGGGCTAGGGGAGTCAGAGCGCCGGCAGCTGGAGCTTGCCTGGGAAAGCGTGCAGTTCATGGACGAGATACCGGGGGGCTTCTTCATCTACTACGCGGAAGGGGACGAGCGGCTCATCTACGCCAACAAGGGGGTGCTGCGCATCTTCGGCTGCGAGAGCCTGCAGGAATTCCGGGAGCTCACCGGGGACTCCTTCAAGGGGCTGGTGTACCCGGACGACCTGGAGGCGGTGGAGGAATCCATCCGCAAGCAGATTGCCGTGAACCAATACGACTTGGACTACGTGGAGTACCGCATCCGCCGCAAGGACGGCGTGGTGCGCTGGGTGGAGGACTACGGCCACTTTATCCACGCGGGGGAGGCGGGGGATATCTTCTACGTCTTCCTGGGGGACCCCACCGACGAGCGCAGCCAGGAGCAGATGCGCCAGAAGCGTGTGCTGGCGGAAGCCCTGGACCGAGCGGATTTAGCTGTGAAGGCGAAAAATGCCTTTTTGTCCCAGATATCCCACGAAATGCGCACGCCCTTAAACGCCATCTTCGGCTTTATCACCCTGGCAAAGACAAGCCTGGACGATACGGAGGCCGTAAAGGGCTACCTGGGCCAGATGGAGGTGGCCAGCCGCCAGCTGCTGGACATGATAACCCATGCCTTGGACATGTCCAGCCTGACCGGGGCGGCGGGGGCCGAGCAGGAGGAGTGCGACCTGCGGGACACCCTGCAGGAGGTGTACGAGTTCCTGCTGCCCCAGGCCCAGGAAAAGGGCCTGCGCTTTACCCTGGACTGCGGGAAGCTCACCCACCGCACGGTGTACACGAACCCCGGCCAGCTCAAGCAGCTGGTGCTGAACCTAGCGAACAACGCCATCACCTACACGGAGAAGGGCAGCGTGGACATCGTCATGGCCGAGGAGAAGACCCTGCCGGACAGCTACGCCGTGTACCGGCTGGAGGTGCGGGATACGGGCGTGGGCATCAGCGAGGAGTTTTTAGAGAAGGCCTTCGAGCCCTTCAGCCGGGACAAGGCCTCTACCCTCAGCGGCATACGGGGCATCGGCCTGGGGCTCACCATCGCAAAGAGCATCGCCGACCTGCTGGAGGGCACCATCGAAGTGAAGTCCCAGGTAGATAAGGGCAGCACCTTCTCGGTGATGCTGCCCTTCCACGTGCAGCCCCTGCCCGATGTATCCGGCAACCCGGCGGCCAAGCTGTCCCGGGGCCTGCACATCCTGCTGGCGGAGGATAACGAGCTCAACCGGGAAATAGAGACGGAGCTTCTGCAGCGCATGGGCTTTATCATAGACCCGGCCGCCGACGGCAAAGAGGCCTGGGACAAGGTGCGCGCCTCCTCCGCCGGGGACTACGACCTGGCGATACTGGACTTGCAGATGCCCCTGATGGACGGCTGGCAGGTGGCCTCGGCCATCCGTGGGCTGCCGGACCCCACGGTGTCCCGCCTCCCCCTGGTGGCCCTTTCGGCCAATGTGAGCATCCACGACCGCAGGCGCTCGCTGGAAAGCGGTATCGACGAGCACCTGACAAAGCCCATGGACCTGCCGGTGCTGCTGGCTACCATCGAAAAGCTGACGAAAAAAGCGGCCCAGTAAAGAAAATCCCCCGGCTGTACATGCACAACCTGCGTGTACAGTTGGGGGGTTCTATTTTTAGGGCTAGAGAAGCTCGTAGCTCACAAAGGCAAACCTTCTGCTGTCCCCGGCCCAGGAGTTCACGTTCATGCTGCCCTGGCCGCCGAAAAGGGAGAGGACCTTTTGCTGGTTCTTGCCGTCGGCGTCCATGAGCCACAGCTCTACGGGCATGTTGGGCAGATGCTCGTGGGGCTCCAGCTGCCGGGGGCCGTAAGAGATATAGGCCACCCTGCGCCCGTCCGGGGACAGGTGGGCAAACCAGTTGTTGCGCTCATTTTGGGTCATCTGGGTCTTTTCTGTGCCGTCCGATTTCATGCGCCATATCTGCATGAGGCCGGAATCCGTGGAGTTATACCAGATATACCGCCCGTCCGGGCTGTATTCGGGCCCGTCGTTAAAGCCGCCCGCTGTCAGGCGCTTTTCCTCCCCGCCCTCTATGGGCAGGGTGTACACGTCCACTTCCCTCTTCCCGCCGATTTCCCGGAAGGCGCAGTAGGCCATTTCCTTCCCGTCCGGGGACCAGCCGTGCAGGAAGCTGGGGCTCTTATCGGTGACCTGCCGGGCCTGACCGCCCTCCAGGGGCAGCACGAACACATAGGAGCTGAATCCCGCCTCTGTGTGCACCATGTGGCTCACGGCCAGCTGGGTCTCGTCCGGGGAGACCACGTGGTCGTTGTTGCAGTTGTCGCAGGCTCCGGTGTCAAGCAATGCCGTCTCGCCGGTGGCTATATCAAAGGTATAAATGCGCCCCTGGGAGTTAAAGAGCAGGGTGTCGCTTTTTTTCAGCCAGTTAGGGGCCTCTATTACCTTGTCGAACCGGGCCAGGGTCTTCACTTCCCCGGTGAGAACGTCGTAGGTGTTCAGGTAGCTGACGGTGCGCTCCCGTTTGCCCGCAAGGCTACTGAGCATAGAGAGGGTCTTCGTAAGCTCCCCGGGCACGTCGGGGCCGAAGTGCTCCTGGTCGATGAGCTGGGGCACGTCCCAGGCCACCGCCAGCCGGAAGCACCCGGTAAGGTCCAGCCCGCCTGTGCCCAGAGGCACGTCCACGGGCTCTGTGGCGTTTTTGGGGAAATCCTTGTGGTGCACCGAGTACACCCGCTCCTTGTTCCGCTTTAGGAACTCCGCCGGGTCCTCCCCGCCGTACTGCACCCAGCCGGTGTCCACCTGTGCCAGCACCTTGCCCTGGCACAGGTCCAGAAGGTACTCGTAGGCGGTCTTGCCCCCCAGCTTTCCTTTAATGTCCGTGCCCTCGTTGTGCAGCAGCAGCTTCACCCCCTGCCGGGAAAGCGTGTCCGCTGCCTGCATGTACGAAAGGGCCGCCTGCTGGAAGGCCGTTTCGTCTATCTCCCGGGGGGACTTGACCACGTACTGGGAAAGCCCCGTCAGCTTGGCGAAGGCCAGAAGGCCCTCCATAGCCCCGGAAAGGGAGGGCGCGAACACGTGGGCCGACACAATACGCAGCCCCATGGAAAGTATCTCCTCCCCGTGGGCCAGGGCCCAGTCTAGGGGCCATATCATGCGCTCAAGCCCCGGCACGGGCTCTAAAGAGACGCAGGGCTCTATCTCCGTGACCCCGGCTTCCTTTAGGGCCCGCAGGCAGTCCAAAACGTCCCCTTCCATGCCCCGCAGGGGGCCGAACAGCTGTACTCCGAATTTCATGGCGATCCTCCTATTTCAGGTTCTTTTAGAAAAAGTATAGCACAGACGCGCCGCCTGTGCTATAGAAAACCATATGTTTTTACAGAAAAGGCGGGGGGACTTCCCCGCACTTCCGGTTGACAAGCCGCGAAATTCTGCTATAATAAAAATAGAAACATTCGTTCGAGGAGGCGCGGCCTATGCGTACAAAAAAGATCGGCCTGGACCAGGTTCCGGGCATCTGGCTGTGTGAGGAGAAAAGGGAGGAGGAGGTCCGCCCCCCGGCCCAGGCCCGGCTTCTGCGCCTTGCTATAGAGCAGGAGCTGACCCCCCGGCAGCGGGAGTGCGTGGAGCTCTACTTTTTCCGCAGGCTCACCATGGAGGAGACCGGCCGGCAGCTGGGCATCGGCAAGGCCACGGTGTGCAGGCACCTGCAGAAATCAAAACAGCGGCTGGGGCGGGCGCTGGGGTATGCATCCCGCAGGGGTTGAAAAAAAGCCGCCCCCGTGATAGAATGGCTTCATAAATAAAGCAAACAGGGAGGCCCACTATGGCGGAATATACAGTACCCTACAGCACCACCCCAGAGGCACGGGAGAGGCTGCGTTCCATCAAAATGTTCGTGCTGGACATGGACGGCACCATCTACCTGGGGGAGCGGCTTTTCCCCTTTACCCGGCGCTTTTTGGAGGCGGTGCGGGCAAATGGGGCGGATTTCTGCTTCTTTACCAACAACAGCTCCAAAAACCGCGAGGCATACCTTACGAAGCTGCAGGGCATGGGCATCTGCATCCCCCCGGAAAAGATGCTCATCTCAAACGGCGTCATTATAGATTGGCTCTTAAAGAATCACCCCGGGGAGAGCGCCTACGTGGTGGGCACCCCCGCCCTGCGGGCTGACTTCCAGCTGGCGGGCATCCCCCAGAAGGAGGAGGCCGACTACGTGGTGCTGGGCTTTGACACCACCCTCACCTACGAGAAGCTGCGCGTCGCCTGCGACCTGGTGCGGGCGGGCCGGCCTATTTACGGGGTGAACCCCGACTGGAACTGCCCCGTAGAGGGGGGCTTCATCCCGGATTGCGGCTCTATGGCGGCGCTTGTCAAGGCCTCTACGGGGGTACAGTGCGAGTTTTTCGGCAAGCCCTCCCGCCACACCCTGGAGTACATGCTGGCCCACACCGGCTGTAAGCCTCAGGAAATGGCCGTGGTGGGCGACAGGCTCTACACGGACATCGCCGTGGCACAGGGTACGGCGGTCACGTCCATCCTGGTCATGAGCGGGGAGACCACCCCGGAAATGCTCACCGAAAGCTCTGTAAAACCCGACCTGGTTTTCCCCCATATCGGTTGCATTTTCCCGGAGGAAGGGCTATAATACAGGGGAGGAAATCTTGTATTGTGGAAAGGAGCAAACCTCATGGCCAAGATCATTGGCAGGCCCGCCCTGCCCAACATGCCCTGGCAGGACAAGCCCGCCGGGTACACAAAGCCCGTGTGGCGCTACGACCAGAACCCCATCATAAAGCGCGACGCCATCCCCACCTCCAACAGCGTCTTCAATTCGGCGGTGGTGGTCTTCGGCGACGCTTACGCCGGGGTCTTCCGCTGCGACAACCGGGGCGTGGAGATGGACATCTTCGCCGGCTTCTCCAAAGACGGCATCCATTGGGACATCAACCACGAGCCCATTGTCTTTGAGGGCGAGAAGGACGTTATCCGCAAGGAGTACCGCTACGACCCCCGGGTGTGCTTTATCGAGGACCGGTACTACATCACCTGGTGCAACGGCTACCACGGCCCCACCATCGGCGTGGGCTACACCTATGACTTCAAGACCTTCTACCAGCTGGAGAACGCTTTCCTGCCCTATAACAGAAACGGCGTGCTGTTCCCCCGGAAGATAGGCGGCAATTTCGCCATGGTCAGCCGCCCCAGCGACACGGGCCACACGCCCTTCGGCGACATCTTCTATAGCCAGAGCCCCGACCTGTGCTACTGGGGCAGGCACCGGTTCCTGTTCGGCACCGCCAACGGCTGGCAGTCCAAGAAAGTGGGCCCCGGCCCCACGCCCATCGAGACCGACGAGGGGTGGCTGATGATCTACCACGGGGTGCTCAATTCCTGCAACGGCTTCGTGTACCGCTTCGGCGTGGCGCTGCTGGATATCGACCGGCCGTGGATCGTGAAGGAGCGGGGCAGCTTCTACGTGTTCGGGCCCGAGGTGGACTACGAGCTCACCGGCGACGTGCCCAACGTCACCTTCCCCTGCGCCACCCTCACAGACCCGGAGACCGGGC